>DATIAI010000456.1:0-9722 GCA_035458065.1 Algoriphagus sp.
GGAAGGCATACGGGATTGGATTCGCTAGCCTGGCCAGAAGGAGTTGGCTGTTGATTAGTCTCCCTCCAGTTATTTTCATTGAAAAAATCCTCGTTTTCTTCACCTGTCCAATAAAGATATTTCGAGGAAGAGTTACAGGGATCTTCCTGCTCCTGGGCAAATCCCGAGAAAGAAGTTGCCAAACAAATCAAAAGCAGTAAACCCTTTTGAAATTTCTTGTAAAGTTTTTTCATAGTCTTTTTGGGTTAGATTATCAATTTCAACCGTCCCAAAACTAGACTACTTAATTCCTTGACTCTGGGCCAAATCAACCAAGCTACTTGTCGTATCTGTCTTTAGTCTCTCTTGGAAATAGACAGAAATCATTGAGAGGCATTTCATTCCTAAGGCTTGCTATATAAAAGGGTGAATTCATTCATGCAAGGTCACAAATCATTCAGATTGGTCTGAATGACATGGAGAGATTTGGCTTTTAGAAAAAGCTAGGCTAGTATTCGAAAAATAAGATCCCGACCCAAAATGAAATTCACCCTCATACTTGGAATCCATTTGTTGATTCTGACCTTTTTCAGTCCGGTTAAAGCTCAAACCACCACACCTCCGAATGTGGTTTTCTTTCTGGTTGACGATTTAGGCTGGACAGATTTGGGGAGTTTTGGAAGTAAATTTTATGAGACTCCCAATTTGGATCGATTGGTCAAATCAGGGATTAAATTCACTCAAGCCTACACTGCATCGCCGGTTTGCTCCCCGACTCGGGCAAGTATCATGACTGGAAAGTATCCTTCCAAGATGTACAATACGGATTGGTTTGGCGCCCCACAACCCGATCAGATTCAAGGACATTGGACGAAAAATAAGCCTCTCAAGCCTGCTCACTACGAGCCGAATTTGGCTTTGGAGGAAATAACCATTGCAGAGGCATTAAAATCCGCCGGATATCAGACATTCTTTGCAGGAAAATGGCATTTGGGTGAAGAAGAAAGTCATTGGCCGGAAAATCAAGGATTTGATATCAACAAAGGCGGAAATGATAAAGGGGCTCCATCCACTGGCAAGAAATACTTTTCACCCTATGAAAACCCAAGACTCGAAAATGGTCCGGAGGGTGAATACCTTCCTGAAAGATTAGCTGCCGAGACCTCAAAGTTTATCGGTGAAAATAAGGATAAACCCTTCTTTGCTATGCTTTCATTCTATTCGGTCCATACTCCGTTGATGACGACTAAGGCCTTGGAAGAAAAATATCTCGCAAAGCGGGAAGCGATGAAATTGGAAGATAAGTTTGAACCTGAGCATGCCAACCAAAACAGAATCACTCAGGCGCACGCTATCTATGCTGGCATGGTAGAAGCCATGGATCAGGCTGTCGGAAAAGTGGTAGATGAAATTGAAAAACAGGGCTTAACCGAAAACACCATCTTCGTTTTCTTTTCAGACAATGGAGGCCTCTCCACTGCTGAAGGAAGCCCCACCACCAATCTGCCACTTCGTGCGGGAAAAGGCTGGTTGTATGAAGGAGGAATTCGGGTACCGATGATCATATCATGGAAGGGGCAAATCCCCGCCGGAAAAGAAATCCACACTCCTGTTATTTCAAATGACCTTTTCCCGACTTTTTTAGAATTGAGTGGAAATTCCAAATCTTTAGAAGCCATCCAAAACCTGGACGGAATAAGCCTCAAAAGTTGGGTTTTGGAACCGGAAAAGCCCAAAGAACGGGAAGCACTCTATTGGCATTATCCTCACTATGGCAATCAGGGAGGAAATCCTGGCTCGGTCATCCGTGAAGGAGACTGGAAACTGATCTATTTCTACGAGACTCAGAAAATGGAGCTATACAATCTAAAGGAGGATATCGGAGAGCGAAATAACCTAGTGGCATTAGATCCCGGAAAAGCAGAAACTCTAAAAACCAAACTTTTTGAATGGCTGGTCGAAACCAAAGCTGCTTTCCCCAGACCTAATGAAGCAAAATAACCCGCTTACCAATCAAAATAGACTAGGTATTTCATTGACTGGATTTGGGAATTCTTTCTAAATACCGACCAACTGAGAATGAACAAAATGCCTTATTTATTCCCTATGTCCGAAAATTTCCAGTCATCTCTGATGACCTGAATGTTTCAGGCAACTTTATTCCAGACTGCTATATCGCACAGGACTGAATATGCTGATATAGTTGTCTGGATTGCAGGTATAAATCAAAATCTGGTAATATCGGGGTAAGGAAAGGCATGTACCTTGGAAGTCAACCTGAATATTCAAGTTGACTCCTGGTTTCCTTTTTTAACTTCTTTTTCAAACATCCTTGCTTTGGACTAAATCTTCTTAAAGATTACAGTGGAATTATGGCCACCAAAGCCAAAAGCGTTGCTCATTGCAACAGTCACGGTTTTTTCCATCGCTTGATTCACCACGATCTGAATTCCCTCAGGGATCTCCGGATCCAAATTTTCAATATTGATTGAGGCAGGAATCACGTTGTCGCCAATGGACTTGATAGCTAAAATAGCTTCCACTGCTCCGGCTGCACCTAAGAGATGGCCGGTCATGGATTTAGTCGAACTCACCCAAAGTTTAGACGAAGCACCAAATACCTTTGTCACTGCATTCAGCTCCGCAATATCCCCAACAGGTGTTGAGGTAGCATGGAGATTCAGGTAGTCAAGATCAGCTGGGTTTACCTGTGCTTCATTTAAGGCCAGTTGCATCGCTTTGGCTGCTCCGATCCCCTCAGGATGCGGTGAGGTCATGTGGTAGGCATCTGCAGTCATTGCTGCTCCGACGACTTCGGCGTAGATTCTGGCTCCACGTTTCTTGGCGTGTTCATATTCCTCCAGGATCAAAGCCCCGGCACCTTCTGCCATCACAAACCCATCACGATCCCGGTCAAATGGCCGACTGGCGGTAGTTGGATCATCATTGCGTCCAGACATTGCCTTCATTGCAGCAAACCCTCCAAAGGACGCCGGAGTAATTGGCGCTTCCGAACCGCCGGTGACAAAAACTTTGGCTTTGCCAAGTCTGATATAATTAAAAGCATCCATCAGCGCTGTGTTGGAAGTGGCGCATGCGGAAACTGGAGCATAATTGATCCCCTGCAAGCCAAACTTCATGGAAATCATCCCAGACGCCATATTTAGGAGCAGGCGGGGAATAAAGAAAGGACTGAACCTGGGAGTGTAGTCCCCCTTTACATAGTTCTCCACTTCAGTTTCGAAGGTCTCCATACCCCCTTGCCCCACTCCCCATATGACACCGATATCAAACGGATCCATGGTCCTGATATCCAATCCGGAATCGGCCAATGCCTGCGAGGCGCTATAAAGCGCATATTGTGTAAAAAGGTCAGTACGCTTGATCTCGTTTCTGTCCAGATACTTTCCTGCCTCAAAATGTGCAACTTCACTGGCAATCTGCGAGCGGAATTTCGAAGCATCGAATTTGGTGACAACACCGGTTCTGTTGACGCCTTTCAGCGCATTTTCCCAAAAGATTTCCACTGAATCTCCCAGTGGATTGATGGTTCCCATACCGGTTACGACTACTCTTTTCATTTTTTTCTATTTCTGTTTTGAAAAAGCTGGTGTCTCCACAGATCACCCGACCTTTTATTTCCGGCTCAAAGTTCGCATTCAGATCGACAAATCATCCGAATAAATTATGATCTCTCCCAAATCAGCGAATAAACGGCATTTTTGAAATTAAGCCGAAACTTCGGACCACCTCTCCCTCACCAAAACTTTTCCTTTTACGCACTTGGCTGCTTTCATTCCAAAAGATTCAGATCCTCCGGAGTTTTCAATTTTAATAGTCCTGAGCGGTTATACTGCCGCCGCCAATCTCGATGTCACTTCCATGGTCAAGGCGTGAACCCTTTTGGTCTCTCCCACCGGTACTTCTTCCTGATTATTTGCCATCGCCAAAAACAATTCTTCGGCTACCTCAGCCGGTGGAATTCCATTGGCGCCACCAATCTCCGCAGAGAATTCCGTGTTGACCAAAGGAGGAAATAACTCATAGATGCCAAGATTTTCATTTTCAGAAAAAGTCTCCCGAAGGCCTTGAGTATAACTATGCAATGCCGCCTTGCTAGCAGAATAGGTTGGAAGATATTTGTTTCCTCTGAAGACGGCAATGGAAGTCACATTGACAACCGCCGCCGAGGCAGTCTCCAACAAATGCGGAAGCATCAACGAAGTGAAGTGAATCACGCTGATGTAATTGGTATTCATCTCTTGATAAGCTTTTTCAGAAGCATTATTATTCTCATCACTCAAATCATTCAAGAAAGCGGCTCCGGCATTATTGATGATCACGTTTACATTGGGATGTTTTTCAGCCAGTTCTTTGGCAATGCGAATTCGCTCTGAGGCAAGCGACAAATCTCCCTGTATAGCAGATGCATTGTCCAATTCCTGCAAAGCTTTTGCTAGTCGGACTTCACTCCGACCATTGATAATAACATGATTTCCAGCTTGACTGAAACGCTTGGCTATCGCCAAACCAATCCCTGCACTTCCGCCAGAAATAAAGATGGTGTTTCCTGTAGTTTGCATAATTCTTGTTTTTTAAAAGTTATCGTGATAATTTTACTTGCATATTGCAAGTGCAAATGTAATTAAGCGCTTTCATTTTGCAAGTGATTATATAAAAATATTTATGACATCCTCAAAAAAAAGGTCTGAGTGCCCTGTAAGCTGCACGCTTGATGTATTTGGAGACAAATGGTCCTTGCTGATAATCAGGGATTTAATGTTCTTTCAAAGCAGAACTTATGGGGACTTTCAGAAATCAAAAGAAAAAATCGCGACCAATATCTTGGCTTCGAAACTTAAATCCTTGGAAGAAAACGGGATTATCACCAAGGCCGCACATCCTGACAGTAAGGCCAAGGTACTTTACAAACTCACCCAAAAAGGGATCGACCTACTTCCTATTTTGGTGGAGATAAATCTCTGGGGAGAAAAGTATTTCGAGATTTCACCTGAGCTTAAATCACTCTTAAATGAAATAAAAGAAGACAAGCAGGCATTTATCAAAGCTAAAACTGAAGAGTTACAAGTTGACAGTGGTCATGAAAGCTAGATGGATCAGCTTTAATTCTTTACCGTCATGCCTCTCAAAATGATAATCCTATGACTTTTACCTGTCATATAATATTAGTTTAATGAGGCTAAATAGGAGGAAAATTAACTTATATTTCCAGCCGAAAAGTGATTCCTGTCAGTATTTTCATGGTCACTTGTTTATTATTAAACAGCTTGTTTTTTTGAAGCTGCCCATAAACCAAAACAACCTTCCTACCACTACTGAAGTTTTGAATCCTAAGATTATACTCCAATATTCATTTTTCTTCTTAATCCAACTAACCAGCCTATTTTCAAAGGATAGAGAAGGATTAGCCCAATCAGAGAGTTTTCTTAGTGATTCAACAGGGATTCCCAAAAATTATGTCATAGAAACTTGGGACAACTCCAATGGCCTACCACAAAATGCAGTATTTGCTCTTGAAAAAGATAACAATGGCTATTTATGGATAGCCACAGAAGAAGGACTGGCAAGATTTGACGGCACTTCCACAAAGGTCTTCGATCGGGAAAGCTATCCAGAAATGCTTGAACAGACATATTACACCTTTTTCAAAACCCCAGCTGGCATTTGGGCAAGTGGCGACCGAAGCATCGCTCTTTTAGAAAAAAACATCAAAAAAGTAATTGACTGCACGCAAATCACAGAAAACACCTGGATAAGGGCCATTGCCGAAAATGAAACAGGTGGTTTATTGATTGGAACACAGGCGGGGGAAATTTTTTCCTGGGAAAACAACAATTTTAATCCTGTCGAATTTTGGAATCCCGCTTTACCGCTTGAGATTTTTAGCTTTTTCCCTCTTGGTAATTCAAAACTATTGGTTGGGACGAATCGTGGGCTATATGAACTTGATTTAAAAAATCAGCAGGCAATTCTTGTTTCAGCTGAAAATTTTTCTGTGCAAAAAATTTTTGGAACTATCGGTTCCATCAATATCTCCACTCAAAACTCAGGGATTTTTCACCTACAGGAAAATTATGAACTGGAACAGCTCGTCTCATACGAACAGGCCAAGGATATCAACCCAAGTAGCCTAACTGTCGACTCCAGAAATAGAATCTGGGCAGGTTCTCTAGAAAAAGGTTTGGTATTGATAGAAAATGAAATCGTAACCCGATTTACCTATCCTGAACTAAAAAACTACACCACCCGGAAAATAATCAAAGAGGAAGATAACCTCTATCTGGGCACGTTGGGCAAAGGGCTTGTTTTGATAAAACCCTCCAAGGTCAACCAACTTGGTTTTGAGGAATTAAAAGAGAAAAACATCAAGGCAATCTTTCAGGGGAGCGATAGCAGCATTTGGATTGGAACCAAATCAGATGGATTGCACCGTATCAAAGACGGGAAAATTAATTCACTGACCATTAATGAAGGTCTTATTCAAAACGGGGTAACCACAATCGGGGCCAAAAAAGACAAGATCTATTCGGGTAGCACTACGGGAATCTCTGTCATAGACCTGAAATCAGGTAAAGTCATTGATAAAATAACCAAGGAGGATGGTCTCGTCAGCAATTATGTCAACGCTATTTACAAAGACTCCAAGGATTGGCTATGGATATTGACCAGATATGGGGGAATGCATTATTTCGACGAAAACGACATCCTGCACAAAGTTGATCTCCCTGAAAAATACTCAAACACCAGTTTTGCAAGCATAACCGAATTGAGAAACAAGCAAATTGTCATTGGTTCTATGAACCAGGGTTTGTTCAGAATTGAAAACGGTCAATTTGTTGAAAATCAAATTTTGCCACTTACTCCTGGTGAGGATGTAATTTATTGTATTTATGAAGATGAAAGTGATGACCTATGGTTTGGTACTCACGGGGGAATGGTTCTTTTAAGTGAGGGTAAATTCAAATCCTTAAAAAAACAAAATGGCCTAAAATCCCAAAGTGTGTACAGCATCACTCCAGATGGGTTTGATGGAGTCTGGATCAGCAATAATTTCGGGGTTCAATATTTCACAAACTCCGAACTTGAGAGATTTAAAGAAAGTACTGAGAAGGACTTCTTCATTGCCACTACTCTGTATAACAAAAGATTGGGAATGCCAAACTCTGAAACCAACGGCTTGATCTTTCCGGCAGCATTAAGGGATTTTTCAGGGAAAATTTGGATTCCAACAGTGGAGGGAGTTGGCTTGATTGAACCTTCCGCTTTATCTGAGAAGGCAATCGAACCGGCCAATTTTGTTTGGGACGAGCTTCAACTGGGAGATCAAAAGACTCCAATCGAAAATGAAATCGAAATCCCCCAAGGGGTGAGAATGTTTGAGATTTCATTTAGCCTTATTGATTTTGAAAATCCCTCTCAATACTCCCTTTTTTATAGAATAGACAGCAATACAGACATTTGGCACCCTATTAAGGACCAAAGACAACTCATTTTCAATGGGCTGAAGCCAGGCAGCTATAACCTTGAAGTAAAAATCCTCCGGTTTGGAAAATTGGATAAAATTCAGACTATTCCCATTGTAGTTTCGGCTTCATTTTTCGAAACAAAAGCTTTTAAGGTTTTTTCAACCATTGCATTTTGTCTCTTGGTTTATTTCATTGTCAAATATTATTTAACTATAAAGATGAATAATAACTTGGAAGCCAAGGTAAACCTAAGGACCTTGGAACTGAGCAATGCGAATGAAAAGCTGAAGGATGCGGTGAGGGAAATTGAGAATCAAAACATTTTATTGAAAGAAATCACCTGGAGTCAGTCCCATCTGGTCAGAGCTCCTTTGACCAAAGCGATGGGAATCAATCAGTTGTTAATCAAATATCCAAAATATACTAATGTGGGGAAAAGCAAGGAGGAGCTGGAGATCGAGCTATTGGAAACCTTGAAGCAACTTGATGAAATAGTGAAGGAAACTCACTCCAAATCTGAAAATTTAACAACCTGATGGAAGACTATAAACCTAAAGTTCTTATTATAGATGATGATCCAGGTGTATTGTTCCTCCATAAAATCATAGTCAGGGAAGGCAATTTAAGCAGCTGCCCAAGCACGTTTTTGGATGCCGGAAATGCCTTGGAATTCATCCTTCCATTAGATATATCCACCAGCCGGATTTTGATTTTCTTGGACATAAATATGCCGAAAATCGATGGTTGGAAATTTTTGGAGCTACTTGCCGAAAAAATCAAACATGCAGACATCAAAGTTGTCATGGTCACCTCGTCTTTGAGCAAGATTGAACGAGAAAAATCAAAAGGGTACGAAGCTGTAATTGATTTTTGGGAAAAACCCATGGATGAGACCCACGTGTTGGCACTAAAAGAAAAATTAGGAGATTGGCTGAAGGATTAATCCAAGCCGGAATCCCAGCATTTTTTGAGAGTAATCTTTCTATAAATGCCTATTTCCAAGTAGCATTAATTCCAAGCCTATCAAAACAGCAAGGATAAAAGAGTTGCTTCCCACCCTACTCGATTTTATTGTGAGAATGAAAAATGGGATTTGCCCAAAGAGCAAACCCCAAATCATTAACAAAACCAATTCAAACAAATAAGCAATAATTACATAGCGAGACGGAAAGAAGATCTGTCCGCCGCGGATTTGATTTGCTGATTAATAATCCAAACCCAGTTCTGAGCAATAAAGGGTTCATCCACCACATTCCGGATTTGGCCTTCATCAAATATGGTTAGACTTTTTGGCGGCTTGCTTTGGTCCTTGAAATGCAATAGGATATCCAAGTATCCCAGCTTTTTCATTTTAGACTTGCCGACATTTACCTCCTCATATCGGGCATCTATTGTGGTGTGGTCCACCTCATCCAGATTGATATGCATTTGCTGAGGGTAGTATCCATACCTGCAATAGACAAGTATATTTTGGTCCAAATCCAATCCCAGAATGTAATGGTTCCTCCATTTCTGGATTTTACCCAGTACCAGCTTTCGAGAGTTGGTAAATTCCTGAAAGGTCTCTGTACTTGCTTTTTCCTGAGTTCTGGATTTTAATAAATAATAGAGATAGGGCAGGCTGATAAACAGCAAGCCGATGAGGGAGACCCAAAGGACCCCTGTGGAATTCAGTTCCATGAGAAATGAAATTAGTAGTGAAAATGATGAATGATTTTGGGTTATATCCGAAAACCGCTCACACTACCAAGTATAGAAGAAATGAATAAAGGTCTGTTTTACGTCAAAAAATGGAATTGTACCGTATTTGGAATCCGGAAAGTCCAAAGAACCAGAATGCAGACTGTAAAAAGGACTATTGAAAAGCCCTGATGCCGTGAAGAATTTTAAATCAAACTCAAGAGACGGGACTTCCGGAAGGTTGGCTGACTCAGAGATTAAACTTTTGGAAGTCTGGAGAAACGATTTTCCATCTACAGCTGTAGCAGCATCCGCGGACTGTGGCAGGAGCAAAATAAAACATATGCCTACAATCCAGTTGGCCAGAAGAACACCTAAGGAAAGACGTTTGCTCATATTTAGAAAACCTTGTGAATATTACAAAAAACAAAATAATATCTCATCAGGTTTCTGTTGAAAAATGTTAAATGGCACAAATTTACTGGAAAGCAGAATTGAATATAACGACGATCCGAGACCAATTTCTTCGATTACCTTAGCCACTTAGCTCTCTCCTATCATTAAGTTTTAGGAATT
>DATIAI010000457.1:0-2519 GCA_035458065.1 Algoriphagus sp.
AATGCCATCGGTCAGCTTCATGTGATCGCAGAAGTGAAGGACAATGGCGTGCATCCGATGACTAGGTATGTGAGGTTTGTGATTGAGATTTGAAAATTGGAAGATTCAAAAATTTCCTCCACTTCATTATTCGAAATTTGACGTTCGATATTCAATATTTTTTCAAATAATGAACACCGAAGTTGCGGACCGAATAACCAATCACCCAATAACTCCTCACTCCTCCCTAAACTCCAAAATATCCCCCGGCTGGCAGTCCAGTGCTTTGCAGATGGATTCCAGGGTGCTGAATCGGATTGCTTTGGCTTTACCGGTTTTGAGAATGGAAAGATTGGAAAGTGTGATGTCCACTTTTTCGCAGAGCTCATTGAGGGACATTTTTCGCTTGGCCATCATCACGTCCAAATTTACAATGATTGCCATGAGTTAGACGGTTAAATCGCTTTCATTTTGAAGTTCTAGTCCTCTTTTAAAGATTTGAGAGATGATAAACACTACAGCTGCCATCATCAAAAAAGCATCGTAATCGTTCCAAAATTGATTGGCTTCTGACAATTCAAAACCTCTTTTTTCCAGCCCTTTTCCAAAGTGATAAGACAATGCTCCCAAAATTCCAGCTGATAAAAAAAATATGCTGATTTTGTTTATCATTCGGTACATCTCATCACTGAAAGGCCTAACGATTTTGAGTTTTTCAAAAATCTGTGTAATGAAAAAGAAAGAAGTTGCTTTTAAGCTGGTAAGGAGAATTATTGTTACCACGAGGATATTAAATAGTAACGGGTTTTGTTCATAAATTCCTGTAAGATCAAATCCGATGTTGAGACTTTTTGCCCCTATCAGATTATATTGAATGAAGAAATAATTAAATATCAATACTCCGGTAAGGATACTCAAACCGATAAAAGTTATCCAGGACCATACCTGAAGGAATTTGATGATGAGGTCAGATTTTGCGGACATAGATGAAGGGGTTTTTTGACTTAGACGGTTAATTCATTCTCAGACTGCATTTCCAATCCCTTTTTGAAAATCTGAGCGATCACAAATACCACAGCAGCCATCATCAAAAAGGCGGAATAGTCATTCCAATATTCATAAGCATTTTCGACTGGATAGCCTTTTTTAGCGAGTTCCTTAGTGGCTCCATGGGCGATTGCTCCAAGTATTCCGACGGAAAAAATGTAATAGGTAATCTTTGAAATCAAATCAGAAATTTCCTTGCTAAAGGGTTTTTGCAAGTTTAAATGCGGAAAAAGCTGTGTGATCAGATAGAATGTATAAGCCTTCAATCCATTCACAGCAATCGCCAAGCTGAACAGAAACCCAAAATAAATCTCATTCTCAGTGAAGAGGTCCGACAGGTCCAAAATCAAGTACAGATTTTCAGCAGGGAAGACATGGAACTGCATGAATGCATAATTGAAAATCAAAGTCCCTGTTTGATAACATAATGCGATGAAGATGATCCATGAGATAACATGGAGGAACTTGATGACGAGGTCGGTTTTAGGAGCCATGGCCTGGAGAGTTTGAATTCTATTTGTCAAACTTCGGTAATTATTTATTGATAAACAATAAAAAAACATTGAAAAATGAAAAATAATTGTTGCAGGGTAAATAATTAAAACTCTTAATAGTAGACTGGCATACTTGACTTCAACTATGCTTTGAAACATTGAGAGAATTAAGGGCATTAAGTTTGGACTCTACCTTATGTTAAGTCAAGAAAAGATAACAAGGAGAATTGACCTCAATTCTTAATTCTCTAAATTTTCTAAATGGTAAAACTCAGTCGGGTACCGAGCGATTTAACTCTCTGATTAATTAGAAAAAAGGGAAGGTTTCTCAATGAAGCCTTCCCTTTATTTGATACCAAAACCGGTTCCTTTATTTGGAATAGGTATATGACTCGCCCCAAACCATCAGCAAAACAGGGAATTCTTTCTTCAACTGGGTGTATTCCAGCCCGAGGTGTTTTTCATCGCCCCAGTAAGGCACCCGGTCATCAAAGGTATGGCCGAGTTCATTTTCATGGCCGGGAATAATCAATTTCGGGTTGAGACCTTTGGCTATTCTCAGGATATCATTTGTCCAGTTGTTAACCAGGAAAATATCGAGATGATGGTGTTTGTGGACGTCATCAATCCATTCATAATCGACCATAAATTTTCCCTCATTAATCTGATCGCCGGAGTGGGCGATGGTGATTCCCTCAGGAGTATAGATCAGCGGAACGTTGTTTTCATGGCTGGACATTTGGTGGCCGGGGTAGTTGACTACTTCCAAATTGACTTTGCCCCCTTTGAGAGCAAGCTTCTGCTTGATATGCGCCTCCCGTTTGAGGTGGGTGATTCGGGTATGAATTTCTTGTCCTTCCCAAACCTGTGGAGGCGCAACTACCACTTTTCCCTGGCCCAAAAAAGAAGTTGCCACCTCAATCTGGGCATGGTCACGGTGCCGATGGCTG
Source organism: Algoriphagus sp. (assembly GCA_035458065.1). Lineage (GTDB taxonomy): Bacteria > Bacteroidota > Bacteroidia > Cytophagales > Cyclobacteriaceae > Algoriphagus. The sequence continues at coordinate 2,471 of DATIAI010000457.1, forward strand.
ATAAATAGCACATCGCACTGCTTAATTATCCGCTCCATAGTTTCATCAG
>DATIAI010000458.1:0-6051 GCA_035458065.1 Algoriphagus sp.
TCCTATCCACCAAGCTTCAATCCTGCCGTCATCATCGAAGAGGTGCTAAAAAGGAACCAAGTCAAGGAAGAAATCAAAGAACACTTCCCGATGTTGCTTCAAGAACAGAAACCAGCTCCAACTCCGAAAAAGGGAAACAATTGATTGTTAGTCATAAAAAGACAGGAAATAAACCCTGTCTTTTTATTTTAAAATCTGATCACATGAAGACATGCGCCTGGACAACAATCGCACTTTTAATTGTACTTGTATCTTGCACCAAGCAGGAGAATGAGCCAAAAGCTGAGGTGGTTACTGCGGACCCTCTTCCGTCCTGGAATGAAGGAGCTTCCAAAAAAGCTATCATTGATTTCGTGACCAAGACCACAACCAAAGGAACCACAGATTTTATTCCCGTCACAGACCGTATTGCCTGCTTCGATAATGACGGCACACTATGGAGCGAACAGCCCATGTATTTTCAATTCATTTTCGCACTTGACAGGATTAAGGAGCTGGCTCCCCAACATCCGGAATGGCAAAATCAGGAGCCATTCAGCTTTATTTTGAAAGGTGACATAAAGAGTGCCTTGGCCGAAGGGGAGAAAGCCTTGATGCAACTAGTTGCAGCGACACAGACTGGAATGAGTATTGAGGAGTTTGAGGCTGAAACCAAAAAATGGATAGCTACAGCAAAGCATCAGAAATTTGACCGTCCCTATACGGAAATGATCTTCCAGCCCATGCTGGAGTTGCTCAATTATTTGCGGGCAAATGAATACAAAACCTTTATCGTCTCAGGGGGAGAGGAAGGGTTTATGTGTGCCTGGACTGAAAAGACCTATGGAATTCCCTGCGAACAGGTGGTCGGAACCCTCATGCGATCAACTTACGAGGTGGTAAATGATACACCCAGAATAGTCCGTCAAGCTGAATTGGAATTAATGAATGATGGAAAAGGCAAGCCTGTCAGCATCTATAATCAAATCGGCAAGCGTCCGGTATTTACTGCAGGTAATTCAGATGGGGATTATGAGATGCTTCAATGGACCACGACCGCCTCAGGTTATCCGCGTTTTGGAATGATTGTTCACCATACGGATTCAGTCCGTGAATGGGCATATGACAGAACTTCCCATATCGGTCATTTGGAAAGAGGATTGGATGATGCCTCGAGATACAATTGGGTCATTGTGGATATGAAGAATGACTGGAAGGAGATTTTTGGAAAATAGTACTTGTCTAATTTATTGATAGAATGAATAACAAATTCAAAGCAATTTTTTTCTTGTTGGCAATATCCACCTCCAGCTATGCACAGGAAGAATCAAAGCCCGCAACCACAGATGCTGCAGAGCTTGCCAAGAAACTGGCAAATCCTGTAGCATCCCTTATCAGCCTGCCTTTTCAAAATAACCTGGATGTCGGAATCGGGGAATATAACGGGTCGCGTAATACCCTGAATATCCAACCGGTGATTCCGGTTACCATCTCACCAAAAATGAATCTCATCACCCGGGTAATCCTTCCGGTTATTTCCCAATATGACATTTATAGTGAAGGCTCCAGTCAAACCGGACTGAGTGATGTGTTGGCAAGTGCCTTCTTCGCACCATCAGAATCAAAAAATGGTGTGATTTGGGGAGCTGGACCGGCATTCCTTATTCCTACTGCAACTGATGATTTATTAGGAGCCAAGAAATTCGGTGTTGGACCAACTGCTTTACTTTTAAGACAAACCAATGGATGGACATACGGAGCTCTGGTAAATCAGATCTGGTCGATTGCCGGTGCCGATGACCGCCCGGATGTCAACCAAATGTTTTTACAACCTTTTATTAATTACAACTGGAAAAGTGGAGCTGGAATTGGGATAAACTCAGAAATCACTCAAAACTGGGAAGGCAGTACAACTTCCGTTTTTATCAATCCCACGCTTTCAGGAGTAACAAAACTCGGTAAGCAAGTTGTCTCTTTAGTGGTGGGGCCGCGAATTCAGGTGGCTGCTGTTGATGGAAACAAAGCTGAATTTGGCGTGAGATCCGCTATCACCTTTGTATTTCCAAAGTAAATATTCTCCAAAAAACTCTATCCAAACTTTTTCAAACGGAAAATTCTCTGGTTAAACTGAATAATTGCCGCTGGTCAAAATCCACCAACCTTATAGGGATTGTCCGTTAAACATGCTGTTGTAAACAAAGTCTAACCTCTGCAACTCAAATTGCAAACCAACAAATTCATCAAACCAAACCCTTTAGTATTATGAAACTGATTACCACACTAATTCTTGCATTCGGAACATTTTTCGCCACAAATGAGAATGTTGCACCTGCGTCAGTAAACAAAACAGAAAGTACCATTACCTGGAAAGCGGCCAAAGTAACCGGAGAGCATTGGGGATATGTTCCGATTTCGGATGCAGAGCTAGATTATTCTGCGGGCAAAATCACAGGAGGTTCTTTTGAAATGGACATGACTAACCTGACCGTAGAAGATCTCACAGATCCAAAGTCTAAAGGCAACCTGACCAATCACCTGAAGTCCGATGATTTCTTTTCTGTGGAAAAATTCAACAAGTCCACTTTCACCATCACTGATGTGAAAACTTCAAACGGGACAGATTATAACATCACAGGAGATCTTACCATCAAAGGAATCACACAGCCGGTGACATTTCCGGCTAAAGCTTCTGTATCCGGAAATAAACTGACTGCAACCGGTGCGATCACCTTTGACAGAACCAAATTCGACATCAAATTCAGATCCGGCAGCTACTTCGAAAACCTTGCTGACAAAATGATCTATGATGAGGTAAAATTGGACGTGAAGCTGGTAGCGACTATTTAAGTTCGAAAGTTTCCATAACGAAACTTCATTAAACAAAACAGGCCTGAATTGATTTTCAGGCCTGTTTTCATTTAAGCCTTTCGGTGTTCAATGTAATGAAAAAGCTTATCTCGCATTTGCGGAGCTTCGGAAATTTACCCAAAATGCAACTTGGTCAGTCTGAACCATTCTGGCCCCAGGAGTCACCAGCTGTTCGGCAAGCTTAGGATCGGGATTAGCTTTCAATTTACGGTCGGTTTCACCCAGCGAATTGATCCAGGTTTTCATCCCAAATTTTTGGCAGGCTTTCATTGTGCGCTTGTTATAAAAACTCGGATCGATGTGTACCCATGCAGGATTAAACCGCTTTTCAACTTTATAAATATCTTCCAAAGAATAGGTTCTAGGCATCAATTGGGCTTCAGGCATCAGGCTCTTCACGTGGTCGAGGACATCCCAATCAGAGTCAAAGAAGAACACCTGATCGGCCATATCCAGTTCTTTGACAATCGGCACTAGGTACTGGACTTTTTCAGTTTTTAGATCTAGATCGACATAGACTTTTCCCTTTGCAAGTTCCAAAGCCTCTCTCAAAGTCGGAATGTATTGGTCAGATTCTGTTCCGTCGGTATTTTTCAGTTTTACCTTTTTGATCTCCTCGGCGCTCATGGTTTCCAACGGACCTCGGGCAGATACTGCCGTGCGGTTGACGGTGCCGTCATGAAGCAGAAAAGGAACTCCATCTGAACTCACCTTGACGTCGATTTCAATAATATCCACTCCCAGGCGTATCGCTTCGCGGATCGAGGCAAGACTATTCTCGGGATAAACTTCGTGTGCTGCCCTGTGCGATGCAATCACCAAACTGTCCGGATGATCCATCCGCACTTTTATCTGGCTAATTTGGGCATTTACCTTTACCGAAATGAAGGCCAATAAAATGACCAAAAGGGAAGAAAAACTCTTTTTCACTTGATCTTAATTGAGATTGGCAGGCTGTGTTCTTTCCGGTACATCCGGTATTTTGTTGACGATTTTGTTGCCTTTCTTTTTCTTGGTCATCACAAAGCTGTCGTAAAGTTCACCTGTTGCCATGTACGATTCATAGACAAGCTTGTCACCGTTGATTCGGATCGTCTGGAAAAGCTGGGTGCCATAGGCTTTTCTCACCATCCACTCCTCCGCTTTTACTTCGTACATCTTCGGTCCTGCGACAGAGACCACATAAACGGGACCTTTGTCGTAGTCCAATGTTTCTTCTCCCGGACGGGTATTTGCCTGACCACGGGCATAGGCGTGATCGTGCCCCTGAAGGATCATATCCACTCCAAATTCTTCGAAAATCGGTCTAAAATCCGCCAGCAACTTAACATTCGTCCGCTCTGCCTTGGTTGCATAGACCGGATAGTGGATGAAGACAAAAGTCCATTTCTTGGGATTGTTGGTCAGAATTTCACGAAGCCATGCCTTCTGGATTTCCAACATCTCAGAAGACTCATCAATCTGCTCCGTATCCAAAGAGATCAGTTTCACATCGGTATAGTTGACTTCATACGCTGTTTCTTCCAACTCTTTCACACCTGCCGGACCGTTTGCAGGCAAATTAAACTGCGCTCTCCAGTGCTCGGTAATTTTCACATCACGAAACTCGTGGTTGCCGGGAGTCATGATGGTCGGAATCGACGAATGCAAAAATCCTCCGGCTTTGAACCATTCGCCCCACTCCAAATCCGAGTTGTGGCGGTTGATCAAGTCACCGGCATGAAGCATGACATTGGTTCGGCCGGCTTTCAGATGGGATTCTCTGAATACTCTGCTCCATTGGGAAAAGATGTTGGTCTGTGCATCACCGAAATAAAGGATCGAAAATTCTCCTTTGGGATCAGGCATGGAAAACTGGAACCATTCGCTCCACAATCCAGGCTTGCCCACCCGATACATGTACATCCCCCCGGGAGTCAACTGATCCACCTTTGCAGCATGATTGTTGAAAGTCAAAATGGGTTCATCTTCTTTCTGAGTTGTGAATTTGGAAGTGGTTGCCGAAAAGCGTTTGACGTCCTTTTGGAATTCCGGACCTGGTGTTGCAGGTGCCAGCTCCAGAAACGACTCAGTAACCGACGATTCTGTTCGCCAGTTTACCGCAATGGAGGTCTCTCCGTTTTCACCGGGATGAAGGATAATCCTGTCAGGCCTTGAGCCTGCTATGGTCATTTTACCCGGAATGGAATCCGGAACTTGAGCTACACTTTGGAAATGCACCATTAAGCCCAAAACAAGGCTTAAGGCAATTGAAATTTTGATTCGAATGTTCATAAGGGGATTGAAATAAAGGCAGAACGACCGTTACCCGCGATCATCCTGCCCAAAAAAACCACATCTGTATTACCTCAATATGCGGTTAATCGGACTACCTCGAATGAAAAATAAACTGAATTTTCCTTTACATCTGATTAATTAAGCGGTTGTTGGAAAAAAGCAAAATAGTCAACTGACCACAGTCAACAGACCATAGCCCCTTTTGAGAAGCACCAACCATTTACTAGTTAGAAACGGGCGAGCCTGCGGTGATTGATAAATTCAAATCCGACCTCTGCCAATTACTTCCTGGCCAAAAATTCAAATTACGCCTCCTTATAGGTCAAATTTAACGGTAAACAAGCCATATCTGGGCTGAACCAAATAGGCATAAGTGCTGATTAGATTTTCGTTAAAACTGTCTCTTCGGATCGACCGGGTATCGAGAATATTCCAAACCGACATCCGGAATTCCCATGGACTGGACTTACCCTGATAGGCCAGAAAGGCATTCAAAAACTCGAAATCACTCCGAATTCCACTGGCCTGATTTAAGTAAGAATTGTAAGTATAATCGGCTTTCAGCTTTAAGCCTTTGAAAATATCTAGGTCGATCTCGACTTTTGGACTGTGTGTGGTGAAGGTGTTTTTGATTTCCCCCGAATTGTAATTGTTGGCAGTGAAAGAATAGCCCAGATCCACTTCGAGAATTTTGAAGAAAGTGGAAGTCACTCCGAAATCATACGTCTGGGAAAACTGCTCATTCCTGGTGGGATTTTCATCCAATACAAGATTGGTGGAAAAGGCACTCCATCGACCACCCGCATCCAGTTTGAAGCGGTTGTAGCGCTTGTCTATTCTTAAGTCAGCGTTGACAGTTTCATTGATTGGCTCGATATTCAAAACAGACAGCAAGCGATTGATCCCTGCAAAATCGGTCGTGGTGAT
>DATIAI010000459.1:0-2066 GCA_035458065.1 Algoriphagus sp.
GGGTTGGTTTTTGTCAGTGTGATGATTTCCGATGAGGCAGGTGGAGTCGGTGAAATCCTATCCCAAGCTCCTGAAGGCAGTTTCCAATTTTTCCCTGACGCGGGAATTAATGAATGGGTCAATTACCTTGGAGCCTGGATGATTTTGGGGCTAGGAAGTATCCCTAGCCAGGACATTTACCAACGGGTAATGTCCTCAAAATCTGAAAAAGTCGCCGTCCAGTCCACTTACCTAGCCGGGGGATTCTACCTGACTTTTGGGCTTTTGCCGCTGTTTATTGCGCTTGGCGCAAAAGTCCTTTATCCAGAACTCTATTTTGAAAACAAGCAAATGTTGCTTCCTTCGATGGTTTTGGCCCATGGAGGAATAGGCATTCAGATCATTTTCTTCGGCGCTCTGATATCGGCCGTGATGAGTACCGCGAGTTCGGGCTTGTTGGCCCCGGCTGCTCTAATCTCCGAAAACCTAATTCGGCCTTTGTTCAAAGCAAAACTCAAAGACAAATACCTGCTTTGGATATTGAGAGCCAATGTACTTCTTGTGGCGATGGTGGCCACTTACATGGCATCCCGAGATTCCAATATCTATGAATTGGTTGCCGGAGCATCGATTCTACTTCTTGTCTCTCTTTTTGCTCCCCTCACCGCTGGACTATATTGGAAAAAAGCCTCTCGAATGGGAGCCATTCTTTCCATGGTCATCGGCATGATCACCTATCTGATCTGCGATGAAATGGAATTAGTGATTGATTCTCATATTTTCGGACTGCTGGCAAGTATCTTTGCGATGATTCTGGGAAGCTTCCTTTTTCCCGACAAAACCCCAACTACTGATGAACTATCCTAAAATTATTCTTCAAAAAGGAAAAGAAGTTTCACTGCTTCGGCGACATCACTGGGTGTTTTCCGGTGCAATTGCCAAAGCTGATCCAGGAATCGAGAGCGGGGATCTGGTCTCTGTATTTTCTTCGCGAAATGAATTCTTGGGAACCGGGCATTTCTCTCAGGGATCGATCATGGTCAGGATAATTTCTTTTGAGGAGAGGCCAATCGATGCGTCATTTTGGAAGGAAAGAATTGCTTCAGCCTATGCCTTAAGAAAAAGCCTAGGACTAACTGACAATCAGGAAACTAACGTATTTCGATTAATCCATGGGGAAGGTGATTTGTTGCCTGGATTGATTGTGGATTATTACCATGGCACGGCTGTGATTCAGGCACACCATGTCGGAATGCATCGCCATATCACGGAAATCGCAGATGCGCTTCGGTCAGTTTTAGGAGAAAAGCTGAAGGGTGTTTACGACAAAAGTGCAGAGACTCTTCCGAAGAATCTCGGAATTGAATCCAATGAGTGGATTTGGGGAAAAGCAGAAACTGACCTCGTTCAGGAGTATGGTGCCACCTATCGGATCGATTGGGAGAAAGGTCAAAAAACCGGATTTTTCATCGATCAGCGGGAAAACAGAAAGCTGGTTTCTACCTATTCCAAAGGCAAAAAAGTTCTGAATACGTTCTGCTATTCCGGAGGTTTTTCTGTTTTGGCTTTGAATGAAGGAGCATCAGAAGTTCATTCCGTAGATATTTCTTCGAAAGCCATCGAGCTGACGGAGCAAAATGTGGGACTGAATCCTGGTTTTGTCGGGAAGCATCAGTCCATTGTTGCAGATGTAGTCAAATACATCCGTGAAATCGGAGATGATTTTGACTTGATTGTATTGGATCCTCCAGCTTTTGCCAAAAATATCAAAGCGCGACACAATGCGGTTCAGGCTTACAAGCGACTCAATGCCGAAGCTTTCCGAAAAATCAAACCGGGAGGAATACTCTTTACCTTCTCATGCAGTCAAGTTGTGGACAAAAGTCTTTTTGCCCACACGATAACTGCGGCCGCTTTGGAGAGCGGTCGAAAGGTGAAAATCCTGCACCAACTCAGCCAACCTGCCGACCATCCGGTGAATATCTTTCATCCTGAGACAGAGTATCTCAAAGGGTTGGTGCTCTATGTGGAATAAGTTTCATCGGAATTAAAGGCTTAAGCAATTACATTTCTGCTATTTTCACCTC
>DATIAI010000460.1:0-2286 GCA_035458065.1 Algoriphagus sp.
AGTTGTTATCCATGAAGGTGCTGCTCATCCAGACGACACCAAAGACTGCAATTGTGGCCTGCCCCGCAGAGGAAAAAAGGCTCGCTTTGGTTACTTTTCCAGCAGTTGTATTGGCGAACAAAATAATCAATCCTGTTGCTGCCAGCATGATCATCATGATCATAGAGGGCATCAGAAAATGGCCGGCTTCATTCACAGCGAAACCCGGATGAAATCCTTCCTTATTCCCGAATTCCGGCAATAATTGAGGAAATGAACCGAAAATCACCACAGACAATACCGCAAAGGCGAAAATTAGTACTGATTTGATTGCACCTGGTTCAAGAGTGCTGATTGTCCCTTGGTCCTTCCCTTCCAGATTTTTGACAAAGGAAGGATCCTTCATTTTTTCAAGAAATTCGGGATCTTCACTCAGTTCCTTTCCTCTTTTCCAGACAAACAATATCCCCACAAACATCCCGATAAGGGTGGCCGGAATGGCGATCATCAGGATGTCAAAAAGCTTGATTCCAGAGGCTGCCAAGACAGTAAGCATTGCGGCAGCCGCAGCCGAAACAGGACTGGCAGTAATTGCCATATAGGCTCCGATTACACTCATGCTCATTGCCCTTTCGGGACGAATTCGGTTCTTGATTGCCACCTCAGCGATGATTGGCATGATCGAATAGGAAATGTGTGCTGTACCTGCAAAGAGGACAAAGGCATAGGTAATCAGTGGTCCGAGAAACGTGATCTGTTTGGGATTGCTTCTCAGGATTTTTCCGGCTACCTGAACAAGATAATCCATCCCCCCTGCGGCTTGAAGGGCAGCAGCGGCTGTGACCACACTCATGATGATGAGCATCACCTCCAATGGTGGATCGGAGGGAATCAAGTCAAATACAAAAATCATGACCAGCAAGCCGATCATTCCCATCACCCCCAATCCGATTCCGGACATTCTAGCACCTATGAAAACGCAGATTAGGACAATTGCTAACTGGAAAAAAATCATTTTACAAAGGGGTAAAACTGAATATTCTATTGATCGTGAGTATGAGTAGTTGCGAAGGCAGAGAAATTAAACATTTCCATCCCATGCACTTAAACCCAATGAAAAGTCAAAATTTCCCGAATTATAAAGGCTGATAAAAATCAGTTGAAAACAAATAGTTTATCAGTCCTGAATTAGTGAGTTAGAAGAGGTTTTGCATTATTCAAGCCTTCCAAAAAAAGATAGTGTCGGGTAGTAGCTTTGATTAGAATTGCTTTAGTTCTATGCGTCATTGCGAGCTAGGAACGAGCGAAGCAATCTCATCAAATTGAATTCTTCTTTAATTAAAAATTGCTTCGGGATCACCAGATTGAAAAATGATTTTATAATGTGAAAGATCCCTCTCAATGACGTCCCTTTTCAATGACCAATGGATTGTAAATCCTACGATAGGTTCTTTGAAATTAAAACTGTCAAACAGCACATCCCCTTGACAGTGGCTTTATAAATCTCGATCGTTTTTTTCTCTTCGTCCTTTTGGCTTGACCCAAAAGGACCAAAAGGTCAAGACGCAGCAAAGCTCCAACCGCACATGGCCACCACACACCCCGCTGCTGCGTCGGCCCACCGCGCCTATCCGATTGGTAATTTGTCCATGACTCTCTAGAATTGAGATGGTTTCCCTTGCAACATTAGCACTAATTTTAGAGAATAGGCAGAGGCTGATTGCGAATCCTAGGTTCGGAGGTTCGACATTGCTCCCGATGGATATCGTGGAGTCGAAAAGCGGAGTGTTACGTCATTGCGAGCGAGGAACGAACGAAGCAATCTTAGGACTCAAGTTTCATCAATTAGGATTGATTCGGGATGGTTGAGTTTGAGAAAAAATGAATACTTCGTCTGATCTCCCTCGCAATGACGGTGGTCGATCAGGGATTTGACCTCAACTTCCGGTTTTGATGTATTGGATGGCTCTTTCCAGAATGGGGTCCCTGCCTTTTGCAATATCATCTGCACTCATACCCACTTCGATATCCACAGGCACACCATTTTCAAAATTGATTCCATCTACTGTATAACCGATGGTCGAGCTAAAGTTGAAGTACCAACCATTGGGAAGGTCGTGTCCTGCAGGGACTCCGCTGCCTCCCCCGGATTTATCACCCATGAGAATAGCATTCGGAATACCTCGAATGTAGGCTGAAAAATAGCTTCCCGCACTGTATACACCTCTGTTAGTCAATACTACGATACGTCCTTTAAATCCCGGTTTATCTGCCTCTGGTTCGAGGAAAATTTCTTTCAATTCACTC
>DATIAI010000461.1:0-2825 GCA_035458065.1 Algoriphagus sp.
GAAAAGATGAAACTGATAGAGGAAGATTTGTATCAGGTTCAGAATCAAAGCCCGCAGGATCCTTTGAACTTCCCAATCAAGCTGAATAATCGCTTGGCTTCTTTGCAGCGAAGCGTGGAAAGCGGACAGGCAAAACCAACAGATGCTGCCTATGTGGTATTCGAAGAATTGTCGAAGGAACTAGCCGGTCATTTGACAAAACTTGATCAAATCATAAATGGGGATTTGAAAAGCTTGAATGAGCAATTGCCCCAAAAGATTTCGATTGAGAAAAAGTAAGAACCATTCGATTAAAGAGTAAAAAAGAGGTTTTCCTTTCTGGGAAAACCTCTTTTTTATTTTCTGATCCTACTAAAAAAAAGCTAAACTACTGCTTGGCAGCTTGCTCTTTCTTAAATAAATCAGTCTGTTGCTTTAGCAAGTAATGATGGATAGCTTCCACATCCTCCTCACTGAGAGAATTACTAAAGTTGGCCATCCCATTTTGGGATAGAATTCCTTTCAATACAATATCATTAAAAACCATGTGCTTTGCCAGGGTCAACTTTGCAAGATCAGGATGCTGCGAAGCATGAAGATCACCAAACTCTCCATGACAGGTCGTGCAATAAAATTTGTAAAGCGAAGCTCCTTTGCTTATGAGTTCCTCCTTGATTTCCATATCAGGTGGTTCTGGAGTTTCAATCTTCTTTTGCTTTGGAGGAAGTGGAGTTTCCCCTCCCCCTAATTTAAAGGCGATGATCCGGCCTTTGTTTTCATATTGGAAGAAAGCCGCATCGGGTAAATAGCCGTAGGTTTCTGCCCCGCCATAGCCGGCCATCACCGCAACATATTGTTCGCCATCGATGCTATACGTGGTTGCAGCAGCCATAATTCCCGTGCCGGTGAATATGGATTTCAATTTCTCTCCCGTTTTGGCATCATGTACATTGAAGTATCCGGTGCGTGTCCCCTGAAATACTAATTCAGGTGTTGCCATCACTCCACCATCAGGTCCGCCATCTGGGAATTTCCAAACTACTTTTTGCGCTACCGGATCATAAGCCATTAAACTTTCGGATCGAATGGTATCTTCTGCAGACTTTACCTGGTCCAGTACATGCTCACGGAACTTGTACATGTTGGCATAATCGAGATTGGTGTTGTCAACATCAGGCAACCAAGTGTAGGTTTCAAAAGTTTTAAACACCTGTGGAACAGCTCGTTCAGGGATATACACCAATCCTGTAGAAGGATTGAAGGCCATCGGTTGCCACACATGTCCGCCTCCGAGATATGGAATTACTAGTCGAGGTTTGTCCTTATACCATTGTCCGTTTTCTGTTAATACAGGTCGACCGGTTTTCAAATCAACATGGCTGGCCCAATTGACTTTAGTATATTTTTCTGCTGAGATAAGTTCTCCCGTGGCTCTGTCCAATACATAAAAAAATCCATTCTTAGGCGCCATCATTAAAACCTTTCTTGGCTTGGCATCTATGTCAACATCAGCTAATACAATATTTTGCGTGGCAGTGTAATCCCAAATTTCAGCCGGTGTGGTTTGATAGTGCCACACAAGTTTTCCATTGTCTGGATTGATCGCAAGAATGGAAGAGAGAAATAAATTGTCTCCTCCGGCAGGGCTCCGAAACCAAATCGGATAAGGGGTTGAGTTGCCGGTACCAACATACAATAAGTTCAATTCCGGATCGTAAGCCGATTCGCCCCAGGCTGTTCCGCCCATGCCTGATTCCCAATGAGACTTGGGATCCCAGGTTTTAGCGGCCATTTCCATTTCTTCACTTTCATGACCTTTGGCCGGATCGCCAGGCACAATCCAGAAGCGCCACTTCTCCTCTCCCGTTTTTAAATCGTAGGCAGTGACATAACCACGGACACCATACTCGCCACCGGAATTTCCAATCATCACAATGCTACCAGCCACTTGTGGTGGACTCGTGATGGTATAGGCTTTGGTGCGATCGGTGAACGTGTCTTTACTCCAGAGCACCGAACCATTTTCGCCATCAAGGCAAACCAAATAACCATCGAGCGTTCCTACATATACTTTTCCTTCCCATACTGCCAAGCCACGGTTCACGACATCGCAGCAAGCTCTTCGTCCGTACGAAGCGTCCACTTCTGGTTTGTATATCCACAATTGCTTTCCGGTTTTTGCGTCGATCGCATAGACAGCTCCCCATGCGCCGGACGTGTACATGATTCCATCCACCACAATCGGAGTTGCTTCCAAACCTCTGGGCACATTGCCAATGATCGTGCTGGCATCATACTCCCAAGCATAGCCGAGTTCGTCCACATTCCCTTTGTTGATTTGATTGAGCGGAGAATAATGCTGCATCATGTGATCTCCTCCGAGCGTCAACCAGTCTTTTGCTTCGCGGTTAGCTAATCGCTCATAATCAATCCAGCCTAAAGGCTTTTTTTCTTCGCAACTAATGATCGAAATGAAAAGTACACCAGCATAAAATTTCTTTAACATAAGATTAGATTTTGGAGGTTGGGGCTTTAACGCAGGATAAAATGCTCAAAACAAGATAATCATAACTAAAGAAAAAGCATGAAGCTTTAATCCACTTTCCTTGGCCTGGCTATTGATCCAATTTGATTGTTTCGAATTGTCAGTTAAGTCCGGATTTTATGCCCGTAAGAAGAGTAAAACGAGATTACCAGATAACAAGGCAATATCATGAAATAGGCACCTTGTGTGGAGTAGGTCTCAGCAAAATAGCCATACAATAAGGGTAAAACAGCCCCACCACCAATTGCCATAATTAATAAGGAAGATCCTGTTTTTGTAAATCTGCCTAACCCGTCAATTG
>DATIAI010000462.1:0-2937 GCA_035458065.1 Algoriphagus sp.
CCCAAGCTGGAAATGTATTTCGGCAGCAGAGTAATCGGACCACAAACCATCACCTCGGCACCCAATTTTTGAAGGCAGAAAATATTGGAAAGTGCTACTCTGGAGTGTAGAATATCACCGATGATCGCAATTTTCTTTCCGGTCAAGTCCCCAAGTTTTTCCTGCATCGAAAAAGCATCCAGCAAAGCTTGAGTTGGGTGTTCGTGGGTACCGTCACCGGCATTGACAATATTTGCGGCAATATTTCTGGCTAGAAAATGAGGTGCTCCGGGACTTGCGTGTCGCATGACCACCATGTCCACTTTCATGGCTAGGATATTATTTACTGTATCGACGAGCGTTTCTCCCTTTTTTACTGAGCTGTTGGAGGAAGAAAAGTTGACCACGTCCGCGCTGAGGCGCTTTTCGGCCAGTTCAAAAGAAAGCCGGGTACGGGTGGAGTTTTCGAAGAAAATATTGGCAATGGTAATGTCGCGGAGAGAAGGAACTTTCTTGATCGGTCGGTTGATCACTTCCTTAAAATTGGCCGATGTTTCCAGAATCAGACGAATATCTGTCTCAGTGATGTCTTTGATTCCTAGCAGGTGTCTGGTGCTGAGTTGCGACATGATTAACTTTTAACTTTCTCTATGATCCAAATTGCATCGGCTGGGTGGCCTTGTTCGGTCCATTCCACTACCACATACTGGCTGTCCAGGGTATTGACTTTTACTCCAAAATAATCCGGCATAATCGGAAAGTCGCGGGTCAATCTGCGGTCTACCAATACCATCAATTCTACTTTTTGGGGTCTTCCAAATGCAATCATAGCATCCATCGCTGCCCGGACGGATCGGCCTTTGTAGAGCACATCGTCGATGAGAATGACTTTTTTGCCTTCTACCAAAAAATCAATTTTGGTCTCATTGGCTTTCAGCGGAAAATCTCTTCTCCGGAAATCATCCCGGTGAAAAGTGGCATCCAGGTATCCGGATGGAACTTTGATCCCAGAGATTTGCTCCAATAAAGCTACGATTTTGTCCAAAAGTAAGGTGCCGCGGGGCTGGAGTCCCAGGATTACGGTGTTTTCGAAATCGTCGTGATTTTCGATAAGTTGGTAGCAAAATCGCTTAAGGGTAATGGCGATCTGCTGCTGATCGAGTACAAGCCGCTTTTGCATGTGGTGGATTTGGGCGTAAATATAGAAAATAAAACTAGTCCTGAACCTCCTCAGGCTGGTACAAATCCCCATCCACAAGAATTTTACTCATAAAAAACACCTCACGGATTTCCTCCTGATTGCGGGAATTCATGAAGCGGATGGATTGCTTACCGGTCAGAATAAAATAACGATCGTACCAATGCACCAATCGCAGTGTTTCAAAATCCGTACTTCTGATTCTTTCATTTTCATCCGGAGTTTCCAGCTCAAAGGTCATTTGCTCAAAAATTTTCTCTCCATTTCTAAAAAAACTGGCCTTGATTACGTCATTTTCAGCATAAAGATGATAAAGATCGTCTCCAACGACGGCTATTTCTCCAAATGGCTCAGGATATTCCGTGGTGAAATCACCGTATGTAGCTGAATTGTCCCAAAGCACTTCACCGGTTTTGGACACCTTCATGAAATGAGCCGATTCATATTGATACTCATTTGTCACCGGGAATGATTGAAGCGGCATATTAGGCGAAACAAACGGATCCATATAATAGGGAGCATAGCCCATCCTGTTGATTCGGTCATAACGGTAAGTATTGGTCGTTGAATATCCACCGGGCCGCCCTCCCCTGGCACTTACGATATTGATTTGGTCAAAATATAAGAAGTAGGCATCTTCAGTTTCCCGGACATCCCGTATCGAATAAGTATTTCTGATCAGAGGAATTTTTGACTTTTCCAGTTCTTTCAAGATTTCGGCATCGCGCTTTGATTTTTGTTTCTCGGGCAGATAATTGAAAAAATTGGGGAAATCCTCCAGGGTATAAAGCTTGAAATCATATTCTCCAAACTCATTGATTTCCATAATATACATCCCCTGATAGGCACTTCTACCCTCCAGTCCAAAAGATCCGATCATTACTTGTTGATAATTCTGATCCGCGAGCAGCAATCCATCCAAAATTTCCTGATCCTGCTCCCCAAACTGATCTACTTTGATTTCTCTGACCAGATTACCCAGCATGTCGAAAGTGATAATCGATGTTTCCCGGTTTTTATATTGACCCCTTCTGCTGATGACCACCTCCAGTGATTCCAATTCAGGCATTTTTCGAATCTGAAGCACTTGGGTATTGTTTCCATAAACTCCCTGGACGGTTCGAATGCTTTTATTATCCAGATCGAAAATCTGAAGTACAGGTCTCCCGTCGGAATTGCCCATAAAAACAGCCTTTCGGTCCTGAACGAGAAACTCCACCAATTCAATTGCGAGAAGGTTTTCTGCCGGAAATTCAAATCCTTGGTTGGTATCCAGGTTCACCTGTAAAATGTACTTATCGGCATTGCTTGCATAGCCTTTGGCCATCAGGACATAGAGATTGTTCCCCTCTGTATCATATCCCACCATTTCAAAACCGGGCCGAAGGCTTAATTCAATCATCCCCTTGGAAATGAGATCTTGGTCGGTAATAAAGAATTGAAAAACTTTTTCACTGGAAAAATTTCTCTCCTGAAGAGTCCGGAATGACACCAACCCATCCGGAATCCGCATCATTTCAAAAGCGGGATCGTATGGCTCACCCACCACTTCAAATCTGGAAATAAACTTCACCTGGGCCTGCAGAGCCAAACCCGAAAAAACGAAGATTAATAAAATAAGCAGTCCTTTCATTTACTCATGGATAAAATCAGGTTGAATTCCTCTTTGGTCACCGACATCACCGAAAGTCTTGATTGGCGCAGCATCAGCATTTGGGATAGTCGATCCTCGGATTTGATGGCCTCCAGGCTTACCGGAT
>DATIAI010000463.1:0-12798 GCA_035458065.1 Algoriphagus sp.
GATGACTTCACCGTTTTTGATGGCTTCGATGGCGTCTTCTATCGGGTCAAGCTGGTAGTTTTCCACTGGGGTTGTTTTTGAATTCATAAATCGAAGCGCAAAGTTAGACTCTTTCCAACTTTAAACAGGGATTGACCAAAGAAAGTTTGGCTTTAGCCGATGACTATTCCAAGCTCTTTATCGATCTCAAGTTGGACTTTTTTCAATTCAAAATAGACCTGCTGAAGCTCAAATACTTTATCTGCATCCAAACGTTCAAGCTCTGCAGATTTGATCTTTTGTTTGGCTTCATCCATCATCTTGTGAACAAGCCTCCTCTTTAATCGCAACATTGATTTGAAGGCCGTTCCTGCCAAGTCATCGGATTCAGTGGTGATAAAAATCTGGTGTCTCTCATGCCAGTGAACAGAAATTTCATGCCTTGGGGTGATGAGATTGATAACCTCTTGTCTCACTTCGGCATCTCGCTGAGAAACAAAAAAATCAGTTTCGGGAATCACCCCTTTGGCAAGACTGTCCCGATAAATCTTCAAAATCTTTTGATAAATAGGGGTATGAAATTCAATTTCCTCAGTCTCTGACATTAAATATTGACACAGGTGAAGTTCCTCTTGATCAAATTTTTGCCAACCGTAATTGAGCAAAAGACGGATTGTTTCTTTCTCCTGAATTCTCAGAGTGTCCTCAACCGAAATCTGAGTCTTGGTTGGAATCAGCTCCTCTAACCTTTCTTCAGCTTCAGCCTCATCCTTTGCTTTTTGAAAATGATCTTTTTGAGTCTTTATCAGCGACTTATTGAGCTCTGCATGAATGATCTCTTCTTCGATCTGCAAAAGTCCTGAGGCTTCTTTGGCATAGACAGACCGCACGATTGGGTCTGGAATTTTCCCAATACTTTGGACAATCTCGCGGATGACTTCGGCCTTTCGGATTGGATCTTTTGCAAACTCATCCTGATAAAGGCCAATCTTAAACCCGATAAAATCCCTGCTGTTGTCCTTTAAATAATCCTGAAAAGCCTGGGAACCTACTTTCCTTGAATAGCTATCCGGGTCATCTCCGTCCGGAAAAACAACCGCTTTGACATTCAGTCCACCTTCGAGCAGTAAATCAATTCCTCGCAGCGAGGCCTTGATCCCGGCTGCATCCCCGTCATACAAGACTGTCACCTGATTGGTGAACCTCTTGATCAACTTGATTTGCCCTTCGGTAAGGGAAGTTCCTGAAGAGGAGACCACGTTTTCGATCCCGGACAAATGCATCGATATCACATCCGTGTATCCCTCGACGAGGAAACAGTTGTCCTGATCTCTGATGGCCTTTTTGGCCTGAAACATCCCATAGAGCACATCACTTTTGTGATAGATCGGCGTCTCCGGGGAGTTGATGTACTTGGGTTGATTTTTGTCTTTGGTGAGAATGCGGGCTCCAAAACCGATGGCTTTACCGCTGATGTTGTGAATGGCAAATGTGACTCTACCCCGGAAGCGATCATACAACCTGCTCGGATCTCCTTCCTTTTGAAGAATAAGACCAGCTTTTAGCAAAATATCTTCCTCAAAACCCGCCGATTTCGCGGCTTTAAAAAAGTGGTCCCACCCGTCCAAGGCATAGCCCAGATCAAACTTTTCGATGATTTGAGGATTGAAGCCCCTTTCCTTGAAGTAGCTTAGTCCGATTGATCTCCCTTCCTCGGTCTGAAGATTTTTTACAAAAAAATCCTTGGCAAAATTCAAGGCAATGAAAAGACTTTCCCGCTCGTTTTGCTGGAGATCCTGCTCGGGAGTGCGGTTTTCATCTTCCTCTACTTCGATTCCGTATTTTCCGGCCAAGTGTCGGATGGCTTCCTGAAAACCAATCCCTTCGATATCCATTACGAATTGAATCGGATCACCGGCTTTGCCACAACCAAAGCATTTGTATATCTGCTTTGCCGGGGAAACCGAAAACGAAGGGGATTTTTCTCCATGAAAAGGACAACAAGCCCACATGTTTTGCCCCTTTTTCTTCAAAGGAACATAGTCACCCACTACCTCCACGATGTCGGCACGCTCTTTTACTTTGTCGGATGTCAGCTTACTAATGCTCATTGAATTTGGGAAGGAAACAAAGTTAAGGGCTGGGTTCAGATTTAAAGGTGAATTCAAAAGAACTATTTGCCATGCGTGGGAGTTCACTCAGACAAGGTTTGAAAGTGGTTTTATAAAGCCACATTCTTGAAGTAACTTGCCCAAAATTTAGAATTACTCATGCAATTGACCGCAGAATCAATAAAAAAATCACTTTCGAGAGTTCAGGATCCAGATTTAAAGAAGGATCTGGTCACTTTGGGGATGATTCAAGGAATCCATATTGAAGGAAAGAAAGTGAGTTTCAAGGTCGTATTGACCACACCCGCTTGTCCTCTGAAAGAAGTAATCAAGAACAATTGCATTGAGGTTCTGGAGCTAGATTATGGGCAAGACTGGGATTGGGACATTTTCATGACCTCCCAGGTGACTACTGTCCGCGATGCGGGTCCGATTTTGCCTGAGGTCAAAAACATCGTTGCAATTGCTTCCGGAAAAGGCGGCGTAGGAAAGTCTACCACTGCGGTCAATCTGGCTGTGGCGCTGGCCCAACTCGGAGCAAAAGTAGGATTAATCGACGCCGATATTTCCGGCCCATCAGTACCGACCATGTTCAATGTAGAGGGTGAGCAACCTTCCGTTAAGAAAGTCGGAGAAAAGAACATCATTATTCCGATCACGCAATACGGAGTAAAACTGATGTCCATCGGATTTTTGACTCCCACTGATAGTGCAGTAGTGTGGAGAGGACCGATGGCCAGTTCCGCATTAAGACAATTTATCTCGGATGTGGAGTGGGGAGAATTGGATTATTTGCTGATTGATTTGCCTCCAGGCACATCCGATATTCACTTGACGATGGTCCAGACAGTACCGGTGACAGGTGCTGTGATTGTGACAACCCCGCAAAAGATCGCTTTGGCTGATGCAAACAAGGGATTGTCCATGTTTAGGCAGCCCCAAATTAACGTACCCATCTTAGGTGTTGTAGAAAATATGGCTTATTTTACACCCGAGGAATTGCCTGAAAACAAATATTATATATTCGGAAAAGAAGGTGGAAGAAAGTTAGCCGAAAAATATGAAGTGCCGTTTCTGGGAGAAATCCCGATTGTGCAAAGTATCAGAGAAAGCGGCGATACAGGTTACCCGGCCGTATTGAAAAACGGATTGACCAAAGATGCCTACATGGATTTGGCAGAATCTGTTGCCAGACAGATCGCAATCCGAAACGCCTCAACCGAAAAAACATCAATTGTAGAAGTAAAAGCATAAGTGATAATGGAAGCTGGACTAAGAGAAAAAATAGAATTCGCTTTGGATACAATCAGACCCTATTTGGAAGCTGACGGTGGAAATGTGCGCATAGTAGAACTAACCGAAGACTTGGTATTGAAGATCGAAATGATGGGTAACTGTGGCTCCTGCCCCATGTCAACCATGACTTTAAAAGCTGGAGTTGAAGAGGCCATCAAGCGTGCTATTCCCGAAATCACCCGGGTGGAAGCCGTAAATCTCACCATTGCCTGATTATTTCCATTGAATGAAAAAAGGTTTTCGGCTTTTTAGTTTCATCCTACTTGTAAAAGGACTCTTATTCCTTTCGCTTGGTTCATACGGACAAAAAATCACTCCACTGGATGCATCACAGACCTTTGGAGCTTCATCATCACATTCCCATACAGACAAGTGTGCCCATACTCTGATCCAATCCAAGATCGAAAAAGAGATGGGCTATTTTGGTTCCGAAGGATTTTTCGAAGATTGGATTAACCAAAAGATAGAAACCAGGAGACTTTCTCCTCAAATCGCCAGGGTACAGGCAGAGCCAAGACTAATTCCTGTCGTAGTTCATGTCATTCACACGGGCTCAGCAGTAGGTTCCGGCGCAAATATTCCCGATTCCCAGATTTCTGAGCAAATCCGGATTCTAAATGAAGATTTCAGAAGACTCAATGCTGATGCCAACCGGACTCCGGCAGAATTCCTACCGGTAGCTGCTGATGCAAACATCGAATTTGTCCTGGCAAAACAAGATCCAAACGGACTTCCTACCAATGGAATTGTAAGAGTTCAGGGCACGAAAACATCTTACGACCCGAATACAGATGCGACTTTGATAGGTCAGCTAAGCCAATGGAATCCTGAAGAATACATGAATATTTGGGTGGTCCCGCTGGTTCAGCCCTATATCGGCTATGCTTCATTTCCGATCTCTGACCTTCCGGGCCTAAATTTTTCCCCAACTCCGGCTATAATGGACGGGGTCACGATCGATTACAGATATTTTGGGGTAGGTGGGAGTGCCACTACAGCGTCCTTGGGAAGAACTGCAACACATGAGGTAGGACACTTTTTTGGATTACGCCATATCTGGGGAGATGGTGGGTGCGAGGTGGATGACTTTGTCACAGACACTCCTGCACAAGATGCCTCCAACAATTCGTGTAATGCAAATCCGAGTAAATTTTCCTGTGGAAATAATAACATGATCCAAAACTACATGGATTATACTCCTGATGCCTGTATGAATTTATTTACTATCGGCCAGGTAGAGCGATACAATGTGGTATTGGAAAACAGTCCAAGAAGGGTCAATTTGGTAAATAACCGCGCTACCCAAGAACCTGTTTTATTAAATCGGGACTTATCACTTACACGCATCATTCAACCGGTGGATGCCATTTGCAATCTGAATGTCATCCCTCAAGTGGAAGTGCAAAACGTTGGTTCCTCCCTTGTGACTTCAGCCAGAATCGAATTCAGAAGAAATGGGCAAGTGATCGAAAGCAGAATATTTCCATTGGATCTTGAGACAGGTGAATCAACCACTCTAAGTTTCAATCCATATCTGTTGCAGGCCGAAAACAATCAAATCCAATTCCAGGTCATTTTGGTCAACGATCAAGCTGACGAAAATGCGGCCAATAACTTGAAGACTTCAAGCCCAGTACTTCAGGGCGAAATCAACCTTCCGTATAACTACAATATTTCAAATTTTCCGGGCGATTGGGTCATCTCAAACCCTGACCAGTCTATTACTTGGGAGAGAACAACCATTTCAATAGGAGGACAAAGTCAGCAGGCAATATTCCTCCGCAATTTTGAATATGAATCCCCCGGGCAATATGATTATTTCATTTCCCCTATCGTGGACTTGACCAAATACCCAAATGCCCAATTGGTTTTTGAGGTTGCCCATGCTCCATACAATCAGGCTGGATATCAGGATGAATTGTTGGTTTCTGTTTCAGAAGACTGCGGTTCTGAATTCAATCTGGTGGATGTCAATTACCAAAAATCAGGAGTAAGATTAGAGACAGCACCAGCCACATTAGATGAGTTTATTCCTACCTCAAACGATCAATTTCGCACTGAGATATTCAATCTGAATGAATTCCAATCGCTTGGCAAGGTGAGAGTTTCGATTATCAACAAGAACTCTTATGGAAACAACATTTACATCAGGAATATCAGGATACTTCCCAATGAAGAATTCAAGTATGAACTGAAAATCGAAGAAATTATAGCTCCTAATCCAATTGGATCGGGCAATCATGAAGATGAAATCATCCGAGTAAGAAATACAGGTAATCTGTCTGTTTCTAAATTTGTTTTTACCCGAACCACCAACTCCTCTTCCCCTGAGTCTTATTTGGTTTCTGAGTTAAATATAGAACCGGAGCAAGAGTTGGACCTTGATATTGAGAAATCAACCTTTGACGGGAAAAACCGCCTCAGATATTCAGTCTCGGAACCTAATTTCGACCAAAACCAAAAAGATGTTGTAATCTTCAACAGGTTCCATTTGGAAAATACGGATTCGATTGGCGCCCCTTGGAGACAAAGGTTCAACAATAGCACCAATCTAAATCCTTGGCTTACCATCAATCCGGAAAATGATCTGTCCGCATGGAACGTGACTCCTGTAATCAGTGATTCGGGACCTAATAATGTGGCAAGGCTTCAAAATGGAGTTTCCGGAAACAGTTATTGGCTCGGAAGTCCGGTGTTTGATCTGTCTCAAACCAGCCAAGCGAGCATTTTCTTTGATCTTGCGGCAGGTCAGGTTGATCCAACTACCCGTTTGTCATTATTGGCAAGCATGGATGGTGGATTAAACTATTCCGTAGCATGGACTGCAACCGGAACAGAATTGTCAACTGTTTCAGTCGGAGAATCCAATCCAAACTCTCCTGAAGATTTTGTGAGAAAATATGCGAATTTGAGTGGATTTGCTGGTCCTGCGAACTCAAATGTGAGGTTGGCCTTTGTTTTGGAAGTAAACGGCAATTCCAATTCTCCTGTCTATCTCGATAATCTGGAACTGTTCCTTAATGCCAATCCAGAACCGGTAATTCCTGCAGAGGGATCGAGTATTCTATTCCCCAATCCTGCCAGAGAATATTTCAGCTTGGCTTTCAACCTTCCTGTTCAGGAGGAAGTCACTATCCAGATCATTTCCGCAACCGGTTCGATCGTACATGAAGTCGTTTATCCGGGCACTTTGAACCAAACCTACACCTTCAGTACAGAATTGTTTAGGACAGGAGTTTACATCATCAGGATTAACAGCAATTCGTTTCAAGAAATGAAGCGGCTGATTATTAATTGATCTTAAATAAGCCGAAGTCTAAAGCTTCGGCTTATTTTTTGCCAGTTGTTTTGGGTTGTTTTCAACAATTTCGTTCCTTAATCGATCAAAAATCCAGCTATCTTAGTCTGACCCAAATTCCCAAATGAATCCCTTAAGTTATTCGCTCAAAAAAATCTTGATAAACCTGCTGATCGTTACCGGCATTGCTGTTCTTCTTGGATTTCTTTTCTTAAAAGTCTATTTACCCCTTTATACCAACCACGGGGAAACCGTCTCTGTTCCGGATCTTTCAGGCTATGAATTTGAGGAAGCAAGTGAATTGCTGGACAATACGGGGCTTCAATATGAAGTTTCTGTAGACTCAGGTTTCAGTACAGAATTGCCTGCACTTGCTATACTAAAGCAAATTCCAGAAGCCAACTCCCAGGTAAAAAGCGGACGTAAAATTTACCTGACTCTTAATGCCCGAAATGCACCTTTGATCAAAATGCCAAATCTTGTCAATATGCCTCTGAAGAATGTGCAAGAAATCCTTTCCAATATTGGATTGGAGCGGGGTGACATTGTGTATGTTCCGGATATTGGTATCAATGTGGTTTTGGAACAGCGCTATCGTGGAGTGAGTGTGAGAGAAGGTTTTGAAATACCCAAAGGTGCCAGAATTGACTTGGTCGTTGGTGACGGGATGGGCAATCAATTGCTGCTAGTGCCGGACCTGACCGGTATGGAAGAAGAAGATGGAGAATTCCTTATTTTGGGTTCCGGTCTTAGAATTGGAAACAAAAATTATTCAAGCACCGACTCTGTTGCTCCGGGTAAGATATTCCTGCAATCACCTGCTGCAGGTATGGAGGTCAGAACCGGAGATTTAATCGATATTTGGATATCCAAAAACTAAAGGATTGAAAAAGATTTACACTTGTAGGCTACTTTTTTTCTGCTTTGCGATACTGATTATGCAAAGCGAAAAGGGATTTGCCCAGTTTGTTGAAATCGCTCCAATCCATCAGCAAAAATTCTCAAAAAGGTCTGCTCAGGATCTTTCATCAAGAACTCAAAACAACAATACGCTTCCATTCTGGGATGATTTCTCTACCGGGATTGATACCCTGAAATGGACGGTAGATGGTGCTTCTTTCACCGAAACCATCGGACAAAATCCTCCTTCCTTGGGAGCGATATTATTCAATGGAGTCGATCAAAACGGTCGCCCCTACTCGCTCCAAATTCGTGATCAGGGCGAAAGCGACTTTCTCACCAGTAAACCATTTGATCTGAGTCCACTTTCTCCAGCCCAAAAGGAAAGCCTTTATTTGAGCTTTTTTTGGCAGGCTGGAGGAAAAGCCGAAGCTCCGGATGACAGTGACCGACTTACCCTTCAGATTTTGGATCCAGAAGGGACTTGGATTCCTGTTTGGCTAAAACCCGGAGGATCGGACCTTGACAGAACCACCTTCACTCAGGAAAATATTAAAATTCGCCCTGAATGGCAGCATGATGGGTTCCAGTTTCGGTTCTTTTCCAATGGCCGGCAAATTGGTCCGTTTGACAGTTGGTTGGTTGACTATGTTTACCTGAATTTCAACCGAAGTGAGAGTGACGTTAGCTACCGGGACAGGGCACTTACCCAGCGCAATCAAATCAGGCTTGGAGATTACAGTGCCTATCCTTTGGAATTGCTTCAAAATGAGCAATCCGGACTTTGGAGCCAAGTTCAAAACGAATTCCTCAATCTAGAAGATCGTTTTAGGGCAATGGAATATTCCATTCAGCTGGAAGACAGTCTGGGTAATCAAACCTTGTCCATCAACGAGGATACTCCCTTTAACCCGGTTCCAAATTCACTTGAAAGGAGAACCTTTATAAGTCGTGAGTTTGATGAAATTCCGGTTCCAACTTCAGAAACTGATCTGGTTTTCAGCACATCGCTTACCTCGGGTGATGGTTTCCTTTACGAAATTCAAAACGGGGATACCATCAGATACAGATCTGTGGATTATCGACAAAACGACACGGTGAAGACAGTTTTTCCCGTTCGGGATTTTTTCGCTTATGACAACGGTTCGGCAGATTATGCAGCCGGCATCAACCAGCGTTCAGGTCAATTGGCGGTAAGATTTGATACTCCGGAAGCGGTTTATCTTAAGGGAATTTCCATCAATTTCACCAATACAATTCAGGCAAACCAAGCCGTTGATATCGTTGTTTGGGATGAAATTGAAAAAAGCCCGATCTTGGTCAAAGAGTCTTTGATCCCTGAAAAAATACCCGGTCAGGACTATATTTATTATTCTCTGGATACTAACCTGCGGGTAACCGGCCAATTCCATATCGGCTTTACCCAATTCACAAATGACTTTATCCATGTAGGCTTGGATAAAGTCAATGACAATTCGGACAAGATTTTTTACAATGTCGGAAGTGGATGGGTACAAAACGAGGAAGTAAAAGGATCACTGATGATTCGGCCGCATATCGCTATAGCCCCGCCTTTTGAGGAAAGTGAAGTTCCCGGAGCCAGTTTTAGAATTTACCCAAATCCTGTAGTAGATCGATTATTTGTAGAAGGTGATTTTGCAGATATTACGATTTTTGATTCATTTGGAAGGCAGATTTTGTTACAAAGGGAGCAAAACGAAGAAGGAGAAATTGTTAATTTTGAAGGGCAAAGGCCGGGAATTTATGTCATCAACTTATTTTCAGGGTCCGGCTCTTATTCATTCCGAATTTTAGTAAACAAATAACATGGAAGATATTACTGTTTCCGAATTGAAGAACCGCTTAGATAAAGGCGAAAAATTCCACTTTCTGGACGTCCGGGAAGAATGGGAATATGAGGAAGATAATCTTGGCGCAGAAAACATCCCTCTTGGGGAATTGCCTCACCGATTGGGTGAGTTGGAGAATTTTAAGGATGAAGAAATCATCGTCCACTGCCGGTCTGGTGCCAGAAGTGGAAACGCCAAGAAATTTATGGAAAGCAAAGGATTCAGCCAGGTCCGAAACGTACTCGGTGGAATACTTGCCTATCGCGCACTTTGACCTTCAAGCCGGCTTTGTCCGGCTCTTTTTTTTAAGAGAAAATAAAGGGCTTTGGAGAAAAACAAAGCACGAATATCAAGATTGCCAACCAGCCGATCACCTTCCTCTTGCTATCCATCTCTCTGACTCCAGACACCTCCGGGTGCCTGAGCCCCATAATTCTTCCAAGGAGAAAAGCAAATAAAAGCCAACCTTGGTAACCCTCCCATTCCGGTTTCAAAAAAGCCAAAGCATACTGCCCCGCGGCCAGGGAAAGTGCAATGGTAAGTTTGGTTTGCTGGGAAAAATCTGTTTTGGAATAACAGATATACAAAAATCCGACATAGAGTGGAATTTGGAACATGAGCTCCTCCAGAGGCATTCCAGGTTGGATCATTCCCAATCCTGCGTAGGCCAAGAAAAGGGTGAAAACTCCAATTGAAATTTGCCTGTGATGCTTTGGGAATAGCCCAAAAACCACATGACCTCCATCAAGTTGTCCAATCGGAAGGAGATTGAGAGCAGTAAAGAAAAGCGCTAAATATCCTGCAAAAAGGAAAGGATAATGAATGACTTCAGACATGACTGGAAGTCGGTCTGGATCAGCTAAAAGCTCACTCATGCTCCAAAAGAGTAAGTTATTTCCCAATTCAAAATCAAGAACATCCTCGCCATTTCCATTGAATGCCGGATCGGCATATTCCGGATGAACACTATAAATGTATTCCGCTGGCGGCAGGTTGGTAAACCCATAAACCAAGACTCCAAGTGCGGCCAAAAACCCGGCAATCGGTCCTGCCACACCAATGTCAAAGAACTTTCTACGACTGTTGACAAAACCTTTCATACGGATGATTGCCCCGAAAGTCCCAATTGACGGTCCTGGGATAAATCCAAACCAAGCAGGAATGAAATAGGGCATGCTGCATTTCACCTTGTGATAAATAGAGGTGAAAAAATGGCCCAGTTCATGAACCAGCAGAATACCCACAAAAGGAATGGAAAATGCCATAGACTTTAGGAAATATTCCCAAGTCAAAAAAGAATCTCCACTGGCTATGACAAATTTGCCGTAAACCCACTCCCCTCCCGCCAAAGTGGTGGTAATGAGAGTCAGTAGAAAAAGGGTTCCGTGGATGAGATACTCTTTTGGTTTATACATGTCCGAAAAAATCAAATAGAACATTCGGGCCTGTTACCTGAATTGCCTTGATCCCAACGGAAGCGGCACCTTTAACATTGGCCTCCAAGTCGTCAAAGAATATCACCCGATCAGCTTTTGCACCAAGGTCAGCTAGCATTTGCTCATAGATTTCAGTAGAAGGTTTGGCCAAACCCATTTCGTGACTATAAAATATCCTGTCAAAAAGAGGTTCAAATCTATCCATACCATGGTCTGCCCTCAGCATTTCATATACCGCATCGATATGGATTTCATTGGTGTTGCTAAGGATGCCCAGTTGGTAGTTTTCTTTGAGTTTAGAAATCAAATTCAACCTTTCATTTGGAATTTTTCCCAGGATGCTATTCCAGAGTTCATCCACTTTTTTGTCCTCCCAATTCTGTCCAAAATAAGCTCTTACCTCATTTCTGAAACTTGAAGAATCCAATTTTCCCTGTTCATAAGCTTTGTGAAAATCAGTGATATAAAAGGAATCCACTTTGGAATGATAGGCAGATGGCACCAGAGATTTGATCAGATTGAAAGCCCTTTGGTAATCTAGATCGATAATCACATTACCCAAATCAAAGATCAAAAAGTCAGCATCAGGGGCATTTTTCATTCGCATTCTGAGTTGTGTATATGAACTCAAATATGTAACATTGCACTCCCAAAACCAAGGTTTAAGGGCCTTGGCGGAAAGAAATCAGGGTTTTGTAGGAGGGTTTACCTTCACAGTTCAGAACTTTAATTTA
Organism: Algoriphagus sp.; assembly: GCA_035458065.1. Lineage (GTDB taxonomy): Bacteria > Bacteroidota > Bacteroidia > Cytophagales > Cyclobacteriaceae > Algoriphagus. The sequence continues at coordinate 11,605 of DATIAI010000463.1, forward strand.
GAATAATAGTTGGGCCTATAGCTCATTCGGTTAGAGCAACTGACTCATAATCAGTAGGTGCTTGGTTCGATTCCAAGTGGGCCCACCAACTTGGGCAAAGCCATTCTTAATGGACTTTGCCCATTTTTTTTACCCCCTAATTCACTATTTACCAGATAAATAAAGTTGACTGCTTCGATAATTCGAGCGCTTGGTTGTTTTACCCCGTCATTGGTGAGGTTTTTTGAAAAGATCAAACCAAAAACTCTCCTTTTTTAATCTAAATTTCCGGTGGCCCGAGCGAAGTCGAGGCCTATTTTGATCTACTGACAAAGTAGCGTTTAATCAAATTAATGAATGGGTAGAACTTCAAAATTACTGGTTTGGATATTTTTGCAATCCCTTTAATTAATTTGAATCCATTATAAAATTTTATCCTTTTTTTTCCGGTAGTTTTACCAGCAAATACTTCTTATGAGGATTTTAGGGATTTTATTATTATTCTCAAATCTGGTTTGTTCGTTGGTTCTTTGGGCAGGGATTTCAGTCTCCCCCATTGATTCGTCTATTCAGTCCACTTTGGAATCACCCCAACCGGATATATCCCTTCAGCAAGGTTCGATTCCGGAATTTGGTGAAGCACTTCCCAACAGCATTATTCCCCAAAGACCTGTAGCTCGAACTTTCCAATATTTATTTGAGATTCCCTCCCATTTTGTAAATTTTTCCGGTTTTTCATCAATTTGTCATTCTGAGGGTCGCGATTATCAAAAATTGGCGAAAACCCTGACCAGAAGCTTTCCTCCATTTCTAATTGTTTTCCCACACCACTATTTCACTTAGCCCCAAAAGAAGCCTTAGGTTCTTCTAAAAAAGGTCGTTAAGAGAAAAAGCTAATGCTTCATTTCTGTGGAGTGAAATGGGTTCCTCTCATTCCAGATGAACTAAATCCCTTGGATATTATCCTGCTGGTCCATTTTGAGATAAGTCTTCAGGTCATAGAATCTGCTTTTGACTGAATTTAGGAGATTTCATCTTTTGATTTTCAAGAGGTTAGTTCTCTGTGAGAAAGCAAATTCCGAGTCTAAGGTTAATCATTGGCAGTTCAGTCCTTTCAAGGAATACTGGGCATAAATCCTTTTCTATCCCCTACCCTTTGCTCTCCGAAATCAGGATTTGAACAAAGGAATTGTAACCTATTCCTCCGAAGGAATA
>DATIAI010000464.1:0-14671 GCA_035458065.1 Algoriphagus sp.
AAAAGAGCTTTACAATGTCAAATTCCGGGAAAATAAACTTGGACTTTTGGGTAAAAAAGGATGGCAAGTTCAGCCAACCTCTGAACTGGAGTGGATCAAACCGGGAAGCGAAGGATTATTTCCTGCAGGAAAAGGAGGAACGTCAGGATTTGTCAATTCATCCGGGGAATGGGTAATTGCACCGAGGTATGCCGAAACGGGTAATTTTCATGAACAAATCACAAAATTCAGGAATTCTCTAAGTTGGGGTTTGATGGATATGGATGGACGTATCATCAGTGATCCCAAATGGGATGAAATCAAAGATTTCAGCGCAGGAATTGCAGTAGCAAGGGCTAGTGGCCAATTTTTCCTTTTAAACAAAAGTGGTGAAGCAATCACCCAATCAGGATACGACCAGATTTGCAGATTGAAAGAGGGATTCTTTTTGGTAGAAAAAGGCGGCAAAAGAGGGCTTTTGGACAATTCAGGATTCGAGATTCTTCCGACCGAATTTGAAAACATCCAAGTGGAAAAGCCTGATTTTTTGATTGTCAGAAAAGATGGTCTTGCCGGTGTATTAAATCAAAAAGGAGATGTGATATTCCCGATCAGCTACCAGGAAATTGTGCCTGACTGGTCTGGAAACCAAATCCTGGCCAAGGAACTTTATAACCCGGTAGTCATTCAGATCGAGGAATCACCAACTACCGGTAAAAAGAAAAAGGGAGCTTGACAGCTCCCTTTTTCTTTATTTCTTTTCTGATTTACCTGTTCCGGTGTCCTTGGAATCTTTGTCCGAACTTGCGATTGATTCTCTCATAGAAGTATCAGATTTGATATTTTCCATTCGGTAATAATCCATTACTCCCAACTTTCCGGTACGGAATGCTTCCGCAAGTGCTTTGGGAACTTCAGCCTCTGCCTCAATTACTTTAGCTCTCATTTCCACATTACGTGCTTTCATTTCCTGTTCCAGAGCCACAGCCATTGCACGTCTTTCTTCCGCTTTTGCTTCGGCTACTTTCAGATCCGCAGTGGCTTGATCAATCTGGAGTTTTGCGCCTATGTTGGTTCCAACATCAATATCTGCAATATCAATAGAGAGAATTTCGAAGGCCGTTCCCGCATCCAAGCCTCTGGAAAGAACCAGTTTTGAGATCTTGTCCGGATTTTCCAAAACGGATTTGTGGGTGGCTGCCGAACCGATGGAAGTCACGATTCCCTCTCCGACTCTGGCCAGGATGGTTTCCTCGCCTGCCCCACCGACCAATTGAGCAATATTTGCGCGGACAGTCACTCTTGCTTTGGCTATCAACTGGATACCATCAGCCGCAACCGCAGCAACATTTGGAGTATTAATCACTTTAGGGTTCACAGATATTTGCACGGCTTCAAACACATCACGTCCCGCAAGGTCAATTGCCGTTGCTTGCTTGAATGTCAAACTGATATTTGCCTTGTCTGCCGAAATCAAAGCTCTGATTACTGTAGGTACATTGCCTCCTGCCATATAGTGAGTTTCCAGATCATTTGAGGTTAAATGAAGCCCGGCCTTAGTGGCAGTTATCAAGGAATTAACAATAATTCCCGGTGGAACTTTTCTGATTCTCATCCCGATCAATTCACCGATCCCAATTTTGACATTGGAAAACTGGGCAGTAATCCAGAGGTTGACTGGGACAAAATATAAAAAGATGAATAAAAGGATGATCCCCGCAAATGCGGCAATCAAAACGAACAAAGAACTATTAGGATCCATATTATTTGACTAAGATTTTATTGTTTTCAATTTTTATGATACTGACCATTTTTCCCACTTCGATAAACCCTTCCTCGGATTTCACTTCGTAGATTTGATCACCAAATGACACTTTGCCGTAAGGCTTGATATCTGAAATAGCTTTACCGCTCATTCCAACGGTAAGCCCGGAGGTTCTTCCGTCAAAAGCACCTCCCTGCATGGAGGATTTAAGCGAAAATCGATTCCAAACTCCCGAACTGAAGCCATACCAAACTGCGATGAGGTTAAGAATAGCGGCGATGGCTGTGATCCAAAGGGCAGTGCCCGAATCAAAGGTTAGAAAAGCGTAAGCAATTCCGGCAATACTCACCAACAGGCCCATCAATCCCACTACCGTAGTGCCAGGGATAAACAAAACCTCAACCAGAAGTAAAATCAACCCGATAATAAGGAGACTGGATAAAATTAGTAGTGTCATGGCCTGCTGATAGGGGAGGTAGAATCAGGCCTAAAATACAAGATTCAAGGGGTAAACCTATGGGATTAAAAGAAAAAACCCGGAAGTAATTTCCGGGTTTTAATATTAATAAGCTTTTGCAAAATAAACCCGACCCGTAGAAGGTTTGCCGGTAAGGACACAGGTACCTGCTTCTTCAACTCTGTCCAAAGGAATACATCGGATTGTTGCTTTGGTGAGTTCTTTGATTTTTTCTTCGGTTTCGGATGTCCCGTCCCAATGCGCTGATACGAATCCGCCTTTTTCCTCCAAGACCTGCTGAAACTCTTCCCAAGAATTAACCTCTGTAGTAACTGAAGCTCTGAAATCAAATGCCTTTTTGTAGATCCCTTCTTGGATCTCTTCCAGCAAGCCCGTGATTTTTTCTACTATTGGTTGTGAAGCCAAAGCGAAAGTTTCTTTGGTCAGATTATCTCTTCTGGCAATTTCAATCGTTCCGTTTTCAAGGTCTCTAGGGCCAAGGGCAATTCTGACAGGTACACCTTTCAGTTCGTATTCAGCAAATTTCCAACCTGGCTTTTGTGTGTCACGGTCGTCGTATTTCACAGATACTCCGGCTTTCCTCAAGTCGGCCATAATTTCTTTTGCTTTCACAGAAATCGCTTCCAACTCAGCTTCTCCTCTGTAAATAGGAACAATGACCACCTGAATCGGAGCCAGTTTAGGAGGAAGAACCAGGCCATTATCATCAGAGTGGGCCATAATCAGCGCCCCCATCAGACGGGTACTTACACCCCAGGAAGTTCCCCAAACATATTCCAAACCACCTTCTTTGGTGGCAAACTTCACATCAAAAGCTTTGGCGAAATTCTGGCCCAAAAAGTGGGAAGTGCCGGCTTGAAGTGCCTTTCCATCCTGCATCATTGCCTCGATACAGAAAGTATCATCGGCACCGGCAAATCTTTCATTTTCGGTTTTTCGCCCTTTCACCACTGGCACAGCCATGTATTCTTCGGCAAACTGAGCGTAGATATTCATCATTTGGATGGTTTCTTCCATCGCTTCTTTTGATGTAGCGTGAGCAGTATGTCCTTCTTGCCATAGAAACTCAGTAGTTCTAAGGAATAGTCGAGTTCTCATTTCCCATCTGACCACATTAGCCCATTGGTTCACCAAAAGTGGCAAGTCTCGATAAGACTGAATCCAGTTTTTATAGGTACTCCAGATGACAGTTTCAGAAGTCGGGCGGACGATAAGTTCCTCCTCAAGTTTTGCATCCGGATCTACTATTATTCCAGACCCATCTTCTGCATTCTTAAGCCGGTAATGGGTAACTACCGCACATTCTTTTGCAAAACCTTCCACGTGGCTGGCTTCTTTGCTCAAAAAAGATTTGGGAATAAAAAGTGGGAAATAGGCGTTGCTATGACCAGTTTCTTTAAACATCTTATCAAGCTGGGCTTGCATTTTTTCCCATATGGAATAGCCATAGGGCTTAATGACCATACAACCCCTAACAGCAGAGTTTTCTGCCAGGTCTGCTTTTTTCACCAATTCATTGTACCACAGGGAATAATCTTCACTGCGTTTTGGAAGTCCTTTACTCATTAGGTTGGATAGAATATTAAAATCGCTTTATTTTTGCTTAATTAGGGCTGGCAAATATAATCCAAAAAGAATAACCTCAGGATTGTCAGTTCGTATAACAAAGCAACAATCAACTTCAACTATGAAGAAATTACCCCTAATTCCCGCTTCCTTGCTTATCGGAACGCTTGTCATTTCATCCTGCAGTACCAATAAACTGGCTACAAACAGTGTAGACGACAATTTGTACTTCATGGCTTCGGATGTGAAATTGGCCACTCAGTATGCGGTGGAAAACAACAATCCCCAATCATTTAAAAATATTTCTGAGGAACCTGCTTTGGCTGAGGAAAATTTCAGCTCGAGAAATGTCAATCCAGAATACATTTCCAGGTACCAAGCCACAGAAAATGCAACGACTTCAGAGGACGGCGTAGTCTATTTTGATGAAGGGGCCCAGGAACAAACCGTCACAGGAAATATCAATGCCTATGATAATTATTCTGCAGCTGGAAACGGTAGTGGGACCAATTCTCCAAACATCAATTTTAATTTTGGATTAGGATTTGGGTACAGTCCTTTTGGATGGGGAATGTCTCCATACATGGGCTTAAATTATGGTTGGGGTTTCATGCCGGGTTTTTCTGTCGGTCTAGGTTTCGGTTGGGGGTATCCAATGTTTCCTAGCTATGGATGGGGTTACCCTATGTATCCTAATTACGGTTGGGGATATCCTATGTACCCAATGTATCCTGGTTATGGGTATCCTGTTTATCCTGGTTATCCTTCTTATGTACTTCCGGGTGGAGAATATGGAGATAGAAGAGTGGTATATGGTGCAAGACCGACAAGAGGTTCTTCCATTACCAATACCGGTGTCAGATCTTCCCAGGCAGGTATTATGCCAAGTACAGCCAGGGCTCAGGCCAGAGGCAACTCTGCAACTGTGAATTCCTCTGCCAGAAGATTGGTCTCTTCCGAAAACTCAAGAGTAGCTACCAGAGATTTTAGCAGTTCCCAAAATGATTATTACAATTCCAACAGAGGAAGAGTTACTACTACTAGAAACACAAACTCAGCAGCCTCTGACAGAACGGTAAATACCAGATCAAGAAGTTCTATACCTTCAGCAAGACCTTCTGTTACAAACAGTTCTGGCAATGACATCAGAAACTATGCTTCACCATCCAGAAGCAGCAATCCAAGTATAAATAACAGGACCTCAAGCCCATCTTATAACAGAGGAACTATACCTTCATACAATAGAAATTCAACACCTTCTTACAATAACAGGTCTACCTCTCCATCCTATAACAGAGGGTCAAGCCCATCTTACAACAGATCAGTGACTCCAAGTAGGTCAAATGATAACAGTCCCACATTCAGTGCGCCAAGCAGAACCAGTGGAGGCAGTAGTTTTAGTACTCCGAGCAGAAGCTCTGGAGGATCTTCCGGAGGAAGTACCGGTGGATCCAGAGGAGGAAGGGGAAATTAATTTCCCCTTTTTTTTTGAGAAAATGCAGCACAAAAAAGCAATACAGCCGTTTATTCCATACAACCAAACAATTATTTAATGAGGTTTTTGACAGTATTTCTCACCCTCAGCTCATTCACCATCGCAGGGGCTTTTGCCCAAAGTGGATATTACGAAGATGCATATCGCTTCAGCAGATCCAATCCTTCAGGTTCGGCAAGAATAATAGGAATCGGCGGCACCCAATATTCATTGGGTGGGGATGTTTCAAACATTGCAGGCAATCCGGCAGGTCTTGGGTTTTTCAGATCATCAGAGGCAAGCCTTAGTTTGGGATATGCTGATTGGAAAGTGGACACCAGGTATTTGGGACAAAACAAAACTTACAACACGACAAATTTCACATTGCCAAATGTGAGTTATGTGATGGCCAACCCGAAAGAAAGTCTTGAATCCAGAGCTTTTAAGGGTGGGGCTTTTGGATTTAGCTTCCAGCGAATTGCGAATTTCAATACTGAATATGGATATTTTTCTGACCAATTGGGAGAAAGCTCCATCATCGATTTTTATCTGCAAGACGCATTTGGATTACCAGAAAACCAAATTGAAAATTACGGATTGACAGGTTTGGCTTACCAAACCTATCAGATAAATCCAATTGTGTTTGATAACGAAGGAAATCCTATTCAAAATCCTGATACTTATGATTCTTTTGTCTTGGGCTTCCCATTTCAGGATGAAAATATTACTCAGGAAGGAAGCGCCAATCAAATGACCTTTTCCTATGGTGCTAATTTCAATCACAAATTTTTTGTGGGTGGAGGAGTTGGAATCAGATCTCTTTCCTTTTCATCTTTTAAGGTATACAATGAGGAGTTTGTAGACCAGCCACTTGCCAATTCGAGTTTAAGGGAAAACCTGTTTATCAATGGCATTGGAGTAAATCTAAACCTTGGGTTAATCTACAAACCTATTGATTATCTGAATCTTGGATTCACTTTCCAATCTCCTACTTGGTACTCTCTGAATGAAGAATATGAGGCAGGAATGACTGCCAATTACAACAATTATTATTTCGAGCAAGAAGACATCACATTAGGCCGTCAAGAGGCTGTATCTGACTTGGTAATCAGCAATTATGGACTTAATACCCCGCTGAAAATCGGCGGTGGAGCTACTTTCTTTATCGGGAAAAACGGCTTTATTTCGGCTGACGTTGATTGGGTAGACTACAGCGCCGGAAGGATCAATTCCAATGACTTCGATGAGGGACCGGACAACCAAGTAATCAGGGACATTTATGCCAGTACGGTCAACTACCGCATCGGTGGTGAGGCCAGAATAAATGCTCTGAGATTAAGAGCTGGATATGCATACTTTGGAGATCCTTATTCCAATTCACCAGGATTTGACCAAAGTACCTCCCAATTCAGCGGTGGGATTGGGGTAAAGGTTAAGTCCATAGCCATTGATTTTGCGTTGGTCAATCAGAAGTACAATGGGCTTTACAGAAGTTATCAGGTGCTGGATGAAAATAACAACAATTACGGTCCGCTTACCGAAATGAAAAACAACATCACTTCAGGAGTATTGACGGTGGGCTTTAATTTTTAAGCTGATTGATCAACTCATACATCAAAAGCTCAGCGGAAAAATCTTCTCCGCTGAGCTTAATTTTTGCCTGATTGTAAAAATATTCCCTCTGGGAAAGCAGGCTTTTTAACTTCAGGGTAATTTCTCCTTGATCCAAACCCTGAAACATGGGTCGGTTTTGAACTTTGGATGTCCTGAGCCTGTCCGAAATTGCATCTAGAGGAACATCGAGATATACGGAAATTGACAATTCATTGATCAAATCCATGTTGTCATTGAAACAGGGAGCTCCTCCCCCAGTGGCCAAAACAAATGAGGAATCTTTTTCAAGCAGTTCGGAAAGTGTTTCAGTTTCCCATTCTCTGAATTTACCTTCCCCGTGCAGAGAAAAGATCTCGGGTATCTTCATCTGAAATTTTTCCTCAATCTGATGATCCAGGTCAAAATACGGGAATCGCAACTCCAAGGCAAGTTGTCGCCCAAAGGTACTTTTTCCTGAACCCGGCAATCCTACCAAAACTACTTTCAGATTTTTATTCATAGAAAGAAGTCCAAAACGTCAGTTGCTTCCGGAGTGTTGTTATGGTGGTATTTTTCCATTACCACTCCATCTTTCAAAATCATAATTCCAGGATTTGCGCGCATGATGGTTTTCACCACGGTAGCATCCGCCTGAAGTCCTATGACACTCCAATTATTTTTTGACAGAAATGCATCGATTTCTTCCTGCGTTGCAGCTGCCATAAAGATTACGTCAACAGGAGCTCCTTCCATTGACTTTACCAGTCCGGTCAGTTTATCCAAATTGGCTTCACTCATTTTGGCCATATTGCTACTGAGGATTATCACCTTGTTTCCTGCAAAAAGGAACTCAGACTGATCTCCTTCGGAATTCCAGGCCGCAAAGTCCGAGATTTTGGGAAGTGCCTCGGGATTTTTCAACACCATCTCCACAAACTCATAACTCTCATCGGTTGGATACTGGTCAAATTTGAAAGTTTCCTCCCCTTTCTTCATTACATAGGTGTATTGGAGCGGAGCAGATGGCTGCATGTTGACAGGAATGCTTACTCCGGTTTTGTAGGCTCTAAAATCAATGAATGGCAAGTTTTGAATCGCCCAAACAGCGATGCCAATTGAAATAATCAAGGTCAATACTGCAGAAATACTTGCCCATTTGGGTGTCTCCTCAGGCAAGTCTTTTCTGAAAATGAACAGGAATGAAATCATTATCAACAAAATAATATCCTTGTAAAAAGACTCCCAAGGAGTCAGCTTAATGGCATCACCAAAGCAACCGCAATCCGTGACTTTGTTGAAGTAGGCTGAATAAAAAGTCAGAAAAGTGAAAAACAGAATCATGAGTCCCAGTGCCCAAATGGTTTGCTTCAGCTTAACTCCCAAAATCAGCATTACCCCTAAAACAACTTCCGCTACTACCAATACCACCCCTATATACAGCGCAAATGGCTTGAAGTAATAGAAGAATCCGGCGATATCGTTGGAGAACACGTCAAAATATTCCTCCAATTTAATGGCTGTCCCTACGGGATCGTTGACCTTGATGAGCCCTGAGAAAATGAAAAGACCTCCAACCAAAATTCGGAGAATCCAAAGTACCGCTTGCTTAGTCATTTGTTTTTATTGCTTTTTAATGGTCATAGGGAATCTCGTATCACGTTCGCCCCCGATACCTATTGGGAAATCAGGATTATCGACGTTTTTATTGATGCTCGATTTCATGATAGCCTAGTTTGATCAGGCAGAAAACCGAATAATTGATCATATCCTGGTAGTTGGCCTCGATTCCTTCCGAGACAATGGTTTTCCCCTGATTATCTTCTATTTGTTTAACTCTGAACAGTTTCATCAAAATGATGTCGGTCATCGAACTGACGCGCATATCCCGCCAAGCCTCTCCATAATCGTGATTTTTATTTTCCAATAACCCCCGAGTGGCATCGGCCCAAAAGTCGTATACGGGCTCCAATTGTGAATAGGGAATATCCATACGATCGTCATCTTTCAAACTAATCTGGATTAAAGCGATAAGACAATAGTTGATGATCCCTACAAATTCGTCTACGATTGGGTCATTAACTTTTTGATTTCCTTTTTCCTGGATTGACCGAATTCGCTGGGCCTTGATAAAAATCTGATCTGTAATCGATGAAAGCCGCAAAATCCTCCATGCTGTACCATAATCCAGTGTCTTCTTCCGGAATAATTCTTTACATCGGCCAATTACTTGTTTATATTCGTTGCTGGTTTTAGTCTCCAAAACACTTTAGTTTAATGCTTCCCGGATCAAGTCCGTCTTCTTCGATCGAAGATAAATTATTTCCCCAAAAATATACACTTCAAATCAAGGGAAGGCTCATCTGCTTGGACAAACCCAAGGTAATGGGGATATTAAATGTCACCCCGGATTCTTTTTTTGAAGGAAGCCGTTTGGGCAAAAATCTGAATGAAGTTCTTTCCCGAGCAAAAAAAATGATCCTGGAAGGCGCAGACTTCCTGGATTTAGGCGGGTATAGCACAAGACCTGGGGCCGTTGATATTTCAGTGCAGGAAGAAATTGACCGAATTGTCCCCGCATTGACGCTTATCAGAAGTGAGTTCCCCGAGATTTTGATTTCTGTTGACACGTTTAGATCCCAAGTGGCCAATGAAGCAGTTTCAGCAGGTGCAGATATCATCAATGATATTTCAGCAGGAAACCTGGATGAGGACATGTTGCCTTTGGTTGCAACTCTTGGTGTGCCCTTTATTGCTATGCATATGAAGGGAAATCCACAAAATATGCAGCTGCATACCAATTATTCCGATATTTTATCGGAAATCATGCATTATTTCGCGGAAAAAGTGGATCTTATTAGAAAACTTGGCATCAAAGATGTAATTATTGATCCCGGGTTTGGATTTGCAAAGACGGTTGAGCAGAATTTTTTCCTGCTGAAGAATCTTAGAAGTTTTGAAGCCTTGGGATTTCCTCTTTTAGCAGGTGTCTCCCGAAAGTCAATGATTTACAAAACTTTGCAAATCGAAGCAGTTGAAGCCCTAAACGGGACTACGGCATTGAATATGTTTGCTCTATTGCAAGGCGCGAACATCCTCAGAGTCCACGACGTTAAGGAAGCTAAAGAAACGATTAAACTATTTGAACAATTATACCCTTGAGCCTGCTTTTCAAAATAGGATTTTTAGACATTTCCATCGTCAATATGATCGATATTGCGTTGGTGGCAGCGCTTTTATACCAAGTTTATAAGCTGCTCAAAGGCAGTGTTGCAATCAAAATTTTTCTCGGATTCCTTTCACTTTACCTGATCTATTTGCTGGTAAGAGCCCTTCGAATGGAATTGCTTTCAGCCATTTTGGGACAGTTCATGGGAGTCGGTGTGATCGCAGCAATTATCATTTTTGCCCCTGAAATCCGAAAATTCCTTCTCATCGTTGGCCGTTCTTCCATTTTCTCGGATGACAACATTTTGAAGGACATCCTTTTCTTTTGGAGAAAAAAGGAAAACTCAGCCTTCAACATCAGCCCTATCATTGACGCTTCAAAAAACCTTGCAGGAAGCAATACCGGTGCACTGATGGTCATTTCAAGCAGTACCGAACTGAAATTTTATGCGGAAAGCGGAGATATTCTGGATGCAGAACTTTCGAAGCGATTGTTGATTTCGATTTTCAACAAATACAGCCCTTTGCATGACGGCGCCGTGATAATCTACAAAGGCAGAATAAAAGCCGCCCGCTGTATTTTACCGGTAACGGAGCGTGAGGTTCCTGCACAATTTGGACTTCGGCATCGTGCCGGAATCGGAATGTCAGAAGCAACTGATGCTTTGATTTTGGTAGTTTCAGAAGAAACTGGTCAAATTTCCATGATGAAAAATGGCAAAGTGCTTCACAATCTTTCCTTTCAGGAAATAAGAGAAATCATCAACGATTACCTCAACAATGAGGATTTGGATGATCGGTTTGAGAATCTTTCTGAATATGATTTGATCGCCAAGCGAAATTTGGCTGTGTCTAAACCATAAAAAAGTTTTAAGGACTTTACTCCTGTTCTTAAGTAGGCTAATTGAAATTCAAATAAAAAAACCGGCAATAATGGCCTATAACCCATTTTTGCCGGTTTTAATTTTTGTAGGATACTGGTTTACTTAATCACACCCAATTCTTTCCCAACTTCTATAAATGCAGCAATCGCCTGATCAAGGTGATGTCTTTGGTGACCTGCGGAGATTTGAATTCGGATTCTAGCCTGGCCTTTTGGCACCACAGGATAGTAGAAGCCGATCACGTAAATTCCTTTTTCAAGGACTTTTTCAGCCATTTTCTGAGAAAGAACTGCGTCGTACAACATCAGCGGAACGATGGCATGCTCTCCCGGCTTAATGTCAAACCCCGCCTCAGTCATCTTGGAACGGAAATATTTGGTATTCTCTTCAAGTTTATCCCTCAGCTCAGTTGTTTCAGAAAGCAAATCAAAAACCGCAATGGAAGCTCCGGTAATAGAAGGTGCAAGAGTATTGGAAAATAAATACGGACGTGATCTCTGGCGAAGGAGCTCAATGATTTCTTTTCTACCCGAAGTAAATCCTCCCGAAGCACCACCCAAAGCTTTGCCTAACGTGCCGGTGATGATATCGATTTTCCCCATTACGCCCCGATGCTCGTGAACTCCCCGACCTGTTTTACCCATGAATCCAGTCGAGTGACACTCATCCGTCATAACCAAAGCTTCATATTTCTCCGCCAGTTCTACAATTTTGTCCAGCTGAGCGATCGTTCCGTCCATTGAAAACACTCCGTCTGTCACAATGATTTTCTGTTTCGCACCAGCTGCGATCGCATCTTGAAGCTGCTTTTCGAGGTCGGCCATATTGTTGTGCTCATAGCGATACCGCATCGCTTTGCAAAGCCTAACTCCATCAATAATGGAAGCGTGGTTCAAAGCGTCAGAAATGATCGCATCCTCTGCTCCAAAAAGCGGCTCAAACACTCCCCCATTAGCATCGAAGGCCGCTGCATAGAGTATGGTATCCTCTGTGCCTAAAAATTCAGAAATCTTTCGTTCCAGCTCTTTGTGGATATCCTGAGTTCCGCAGATAAATCTCACAGATGACATTCCAAAACCGTGGGTATCGATTGCAGCTTTTGCAGCCTCGATCACCCGAGGATGAGAAGATAGTCCCAAGTAATTATTTGCACAGAAGTTGAGAACTTTCTGCCCGCCTGCGATGGTGATTTCAGCAGATTGAGGAGAAGTGATGATCCGCTCCTTTTTGAAAAGTCCCGCTTCTTCTATGGATTTTAGCTCTTCTTGTAATTTGGGCTTTAATTGGTCGTACATGCTCGAAAGATTAAAATTGATTTAGTTTTTTCAGAAAATCCGCTGATCAAAAAACCTAGGCGGAGAGGTGATTTTTACTACTTTTGCGCAAGCAAACCCAAATATAAACAAAAACCCAGAAGGCGACTTTTGGGCTTTTTTTAAAGATCCCCACATGGAAAAAATCCTTATCATCGGAGCTGCCGGGCAGCTAGGTTCAGAACTCACCCGATCTCTTGCCCATCAGTTTGGCGGAGAGCAAGTAATCGCCACAGACCTCAGGGATTCTGCCCGGACAATGTTTGATTATTGTAGGTTTGAAGTTCTCGATGCTATGAATAAGGAGGCTCTTCGAGATTTGGTAAAAGAAGAAAATGTCACTCAGATATATCATTTGGCTGCAGTCTTATCTGCAACTGGTGAAAAGAACCCACTTTTTGCCTGGCACCTGAATATGGAAAGTTTGCTTTTCGTTTTGGAACTGGCCAAAGACCTGAAACTTGACAAAATCTATTGGCCGTCCTCCATTGCCGTTTTTGGGCCCAATACTCCAAAAATCAACACACCGCAATACTGTGTAAAAGAACCCAACACCGTCTATGGTATCAGCAAGCAGGCTGGAGAAAGATGGTGTGAATACTATTTTCAGAAATTCGGCGTGGACGTGCGAAGCCTTCGCTATCCCGGACTGATTGGATACAAATCCCTTCCCGGAGGAGGCACAACGGACTACGCGGTGGATATCTATCACAAAGCATTGGCAGGAGAAAAGTTTACTTGCTTCCTGCGCCAAGACAGCTACTTGCCGATGATGTATATGCCGGATGCGATCAAGGCAACTTTGGATTTGATGAACGCACCCCGGGAATCTGTGAAAATCCGCTCCAGTTACAACCTTTCTGGCATGAGCTTTTCTCCAAAAGAAATCTTTGAAAGTATCAAGAAGCATGTTCCCGGATTTGAAATCGAATTCAAACCCGATTTCCGTCAAGCGATTGCAGACTCCTGGCCGGACAGTATTGACGACAGTCGCGCAAGAGAAGACTGGGGATGGAAACCGGATTATGACTTGGATTCGATGACGAAAGATATTCTAGAAAACCTTCCAAGTTTCTTTCCTCCAAAAAAGTAATTCCACAAAAAGCCCGATTCACACCGGGCTTTTTTATTTTAGCTTATTCATCAGGGTGGAATTTTCTATTCTTGGGGATTTAACTATTTTAGGGCCTTTGTCCCAAAAAACCAATGAATAAGTCAAAGCTGAGCATACTGTTTACCCTGCTTTTTGGAGCCATTGTTCTTTATTTTTTTTGGAATCAAGAAGAAAAAGTCGATTTCAGCACAGACATCAAACCCATTCTCAACAAGCATTGCATCACTTGCCATGGCGGAGTTAAAAAAAATGGTGGGTTCAGCGTGCTTTTTGAAGAGGAGGCATTTGCAATAAATGAATCAGGACTCCCCGCAATTATCCCCGGAAGCCCAAACTCCAGTGAACTGATCAAGAGGCTCACTCACTCCGACCCGGAATTGAGGATGCCCTATCAGCGTCCTGCGCTTTCCGACGAAGAAATTGACCTTTTGAAAACCTGGATCCGCCAGGGTGCAAAATGGGGCAAACATTGGGCTTATGAACCGGTTCAAAAACCTGAGATCCCAGATCAAATCCAAGCTGCAGGAATTGGAGCAGATGGTGATGGGTCGAAAATTTCCCCCATTGATCATTTCATCCAAGAAAAACTTGAGCAAAACGGACTTTCCCCATCACCTGAAGAGCAACCCCTTCGTCTGCTTCGCAGAGTTTCCCTGGATTTGACTGGTTTGCCTCCTTCAGATTCTTTAGTTGCTGATTATTCATCGGGAAAGATTACCTATGACCAAGCCGTCGATCAGCTTTTAAAGCAAGATTCTTTTGGGGAAAAATGGGCTACTTGGTGGCTGGATTTGGCCCGATACGCTGATACCAAAGGCTACGAAAGAGACGTCTCCCGCACCATGTGGCCGTATCGGGACTATGTCATCCGCTCTTTCAATGCCGACAAACCTTTCGATGAATTCACTGTCGAGCAGATAGCCGGTGACTTACTGCCCAATCCGACGCAGGATCAATTGACTGCGACAGCTTTCCATAGGAACACCATGAACAATGACGAGGGTGGAACCGAGGATGAGGAGTTCAGGATAGCTGCACTTTTGGACCGGGTCAGTACGACCTATGAAGTTTGGCAAAGCACCACCATGGCCTGCGTCCAATGCCATAGCCATACTTATGATCCCATTCGTCACGAGGAATTCTATCAGTCAGCTGCTTTTTTCAACAATACGCGCGACGAAGACACTCATGATGAAGAGCCCCGACTGAGGTTTTATGAACCGGAAGATCAGGAAAAAGTAGCCACCATTTTGGATTGGGTAGAGGAAAATGAAGGCGAAAAAGCAGCAAAAACCCGCTCAGATTTTCTGAAATTTTACGAACCCAAATACGCCGCTCAC
>DATIAI010000465.1:0-19166 GCA_035458065.1 Algoriphagus sp.
CGGACAAAAGCCGGATACGGGAATTGTTAAAATCTGTGTACCACCATTCAATAGTTGAGATTTCAGAGAGGTCGGCTTCAACTGTTAGGCTGGCATTGGGTTGATCAGGACAAAGCGGTTGTGCAATGATGTTAGTTTCAACACTGAGCACAGGAACTGGGATTTCAAAACTGAACGGCTCAATTTGACAAGGGATTGATCCTTTTGGCTGGACTTCTAAGCTGTAGGTGCCATAATTTGAGGTGATCAGGTTTGCTGTCGAACTCACCAAAATCCCCGAAGGGTCTCTCCAAGAATATTCAACTGAATCCGGTGAATAGTTAATTACTTCGGCTCGGAATTCATAGATACCTTCGCAAGTGACATTGATTAAAGCAGGTTCAAACTGGACGGGAGGGTTGATGATGACCTCAAAGGTCTTTTGCTCGGGACATTTTGGTCCATTTATGTCCGGATCATACCCCAAAATGATATAAGTTCCCTCTTGATCCAAGATGAAGGTTTCGTTCCAGTTTTTGACCTCAATTTTTCCATCAGGAAAAGTCAATGAATACTCCAGGTTTTGGGTGCTTTGAGGAATCAGTGGATAGGGATCGCAGATTGATAGACTCGTAGGGACGTCAAAATCAACTTTGTCCGGCACCAAGCTAATAGAAATTGAACTTCTGCCTAATTCGCAGTCTTTGTTGATCGAAGGATTTCTATTGAAGGCTGCTGCCTCGTAAATCCCTTCCACTTCAACTGTGATCTCGGTTTTATTCTTGAGTTCAGGCAGGTCGATAATATTTCCTACTGAGTCATATCTTCGCCATTCGATATCGGTGACCTCATCAAAGAATGTGGTGGATAGATTTAATACTGCTCTGGGGCCATATTCGCAAAGTTTTGTTGATTCCAGGGTCACATCAACGGACAAAACCGGCTCTTTTACAGTAAATTTTTTAGGTGAAATCGGGCAAGCTTGGCTTTCTGCGGGTTGAACTTCCAAAGAAAATTCACCAATTGAACTGGGTGGAAGAAAAAGTGACTGACCTGTACCCACTACTTCGCCTTCTTCATTTTTCCAGAGAAAAATAGCTTTTGCAGGATCTATCCCATTTATATCTGCTTGATAGGTTCGGTTTCCTACCGTACAATCTTCACTGATCAGTTCAGGTTCGAACTCAATTGGCTCGACCAAATTGACCTTAAACACCTTTTGTGTTGGGCAAATTTCAGTTTGCCCGGGGAGCCTTCCTACCAGGAAGTAGTTTCCGGCCTGAGTCAATGTAAATGCTTCCCCTGCTGGAAGCTCCGTTTCTGTCAAATCAGGAAAGGTCAGTGTAAACTCGAGTGCCTGGGAGGTTTGTGGAGTGAATTCAAAAGACTGACAAATCGAAAGGCTATCCGGTATTGAGAAGTCAACCTGATTAAGACCCGGAACTTCAAATTCCTCCTTCTTAGGCAGGTTGCAGCTGTCTTTGTCCAAGATTTCAAAAAAGTATTTGCCGCCGGGAATATTAATTCGGAATTCGTCTGCCAAAGGAAGTGCTTCATTTCTCACCACCAGTCCTTTCAAGGTTTTGATCCTATAGGAACCTTCCAAGACACCATTGATTAGCTTTACCAAAAATGATCCGTTTTCTTTTCCAATATCGGTGCAGAACTCAGACTGGATATCTGATATTTCAAAATCAAGCTTGGCCGGAGGATCAATCAACGGGACAACCGAGCCCAATGAATTGAAACATCCTCCTAATTGGCCTAAAATGGTATATGCTCCTGATTCCAATCCGGTAAACTCCACTATATCGCCTGGATTTAAAGGCCCAAATGATTGCCCTCCATCTTCCAGGTTCAAATTATCGATTTGGGTCAGGACTTTGATCCTGATTGATCCATCGGGCACCAAGCAACCGCTTGCTCCCACGGCACTTTCAAGTTGGAATTCCGGCAATGGATTGTAGGCGAAATCTTTCTCGTCTTGCTGAATGCATGAGGGATTGTTGGGATTGGGAACAACAAGGCGAATTCGGTAGTCCCCTAGGCCATCCAGATCTAAACTGGGATTGATTGTTTTGGAATTTCCCGAACCAAGCGGAATCAAAGCGGGATCGCCGATTTTTTGTAAAAACCAATCTCCAGAGACTTCAGGTTCTGATTCAAAAGTGACAGTTCCGTCAGGACAGACATTTGTATTGGAACCAACTATCGAAAAACTTGCCGCTTCGGATACTTCTGTTTCCAGGAATGTCTCACACTCAGGAATTCCTTGCGAATTATTAAACAAAAAAGTGACTGAATATTTGCCGGAAACAGATGTTTTGAAGCTATTGGCTGTACCTACAACTACGCCCGAATCATCTTTCCATTCAAACTGATAATTTGAGAAATTAGAACTCGAAGGATCAATTGCCTGGAGTTCAATTTCCTGATTTTGGCAGATGATATAGGAATTTTTCAGGGTGATTTCGGGACCTTGGATGAGCTCGACATTTTTTGAAAAGCTTTCCAATGGAATTCCACCCCGGGAGACAGTCAGTTCTATTTTATGTGTACCAAGGAGTTCAAAAGTGTATGTAATTGTTGGAAATGAACCTGCCGGTCTAGTAAATAAAATTTGTCCTTTTGGGTCCAAAATTGTCCACTGATAAAGATCGGTTTCCGGATCTCCGCCCCCCGAAAAAGTGCCAATCACACTTCCGAAAACATTACAGAGCCGATCAGGACCGGTGAGTTCCGGGTCGTTAAGCCATAATGTTTTTTTACTTCCGGAGTAAGCTTTGAAAGGGCTTTCAACTATATGACCCATTGTCTCTCCAGTGGACGCTTTATGGAAAAGGAGAGGGGAAATCAACAGGGCAAAAAGAAGAATCTTTTTCAATTGGATTGGGATCAAACTGGAAATTAGGCTACTAAACTACCGATTTTATCCCTTGAAAAACTGATTTGAGTCAATCTATAATGCAGATTAACCCAAACGATACTTTTATCTAACGAAAACCCAATCTGAAACTTCACTCATATTCGCTGCAAATTCATATCCTTCCTGATTAAAGGATTTTAGCTCCTCCGGATTTTCAATTCGGTTTTTGATTGCAAAATTGGTCATCATACCTCTGGCTTGTTTGGCAAAAAAACCGATGATTTGGTGAGTGTCATTCTTGAACTCCTTAAAATGGATATTAACAACCGGTGTTTTCAATGTTTTAAGGTCAACAGCTTTGAAGTATTCCTGAGAGGCCAAATTGACAATAGGTCTGCCTGCTGCCGCTTCTTTGATAGCCTTGGCAATTTTTTTGTCCCAATACTCGTAGAGATTTTTCCCTTTTTTGGTTTCCAGTCGGGTTCCCATCTCTAATCTGTAAGGCTGGATCAAATCGAGGGGCTTTAGCAACCCATATAGTCCCGACAGAATTCTCAAATGATTTTGTGCAAATTCAAAATCTTCAATGGAATAGGTGTCGACATCGATTTTGGTATAAACATCCCCTTTGAAAGCCAAGAGCGCCTGCTTTGAATTCTCTGTATTAAATTCTTTTTGAAAGGTTTTGTATCGCTCTTCATTGAGTGCGGCGAGATTTTCACTCACATGCATCAGTTCGGAAATTTCCCGGGCAGATTTTTTCTTCATCACGCTGACGAGCGCTTTGATATCTGAGGTGAAGTCAGGATGAGTGAATTCTTTGAAGTTTGGGGTGCTATAATCGAGGGTTTTGGCAGGGGAAATTAGAATCAACATGCTATTGAATAATCGTAATCGCTTTGGTTTCTTTTTGGGTAATATTTTGCGCTCGGGAAGTAAACTTCACTACAACTGCATATGTTCCATTTGGCACAAATTTTCCATTGACAATTCCATCCCATGGGCAGAAAGGCTGTCTTGGTTCCAGGTTCTCGTGTTCACAATAGAAAATCAATTCTCCCCATCTGTTAAAAATAAACACCTCAATATAGTCGATGAAGTCATTGGCATAGAGGATAAATCCCCGATTGGGATCATTTAGCACAACTCCATTTGGATAAGAAATCCTCAGTCGACAATCCTCATTTACCAAGAAGGTTGCTACATATTCGCAGCCCAGATTATCTGAAACCCGGAGTTCATAATTACCCGGCAGGGTAGGGGTGAAAATCGCATCCTGAGAAACTTCCACGCCATTCAAAAGCCAGCTATAGTTGTCATAAATTCCCGGGTCGATACTCGTAGTGATGCCTTCTACAGCGCAAATGGTAAATTCTACCGGAACAACAGGGGGAATGATGCTGGACTTAGCCACAACCCCATTGGCACGCCCAAGCTCGCAGCCGAATTGGCTTCGAAGGAGCGCTTCGTAGGTCCCTTCCTGAGAAACTTCTATTATCGGTAAGTTGTCAAAAGCAAAAATCCGGGTGCGGGTGCCGCCTGCTACACTGTACCATTCGATTTCGGCCACGTTAGTCAAATCCGCAATGACCGTGATTGTTGTGCTCGTTTGCTCGATACAGAAAGGAACTACGTCCAAACTCACAGTGACGGCCTCTGTCAGGATTTCCGCGGTGAATGGTATCTCACTGGTAGGGCAAAGTCCGCCGGCGGCAGGTTGGACTTCCAAGGTGTAATTTCCATCACGACTTGGTACAAACGTCTGTCTTCTGCCAACAATTACCCCCAAATCGTCTTTCCAAAGGAAAATCACATCCGCCGGATCAGCATTGTTCAATATTGCTTCATATTGGATTCCTGCTTGACAATCGACAATAGGACCGGCAAGTTCATAATCCAGCGGCTGGGTGATTGTGATGTTCATTTCAATTTCCTTAGGACAATTAACTCCGTTTGGATCCTCTCCCCGAATTGTATAAATCCCAGTTTGGGTAAAGTTGAAATTTCCGTCCGCATCTAAGGAAATGGGGGTTCCGGCAGAATTTCTGGCGGAATAGGTTAGAGGATCTGGACCGACTGGCGCAAAGCTGAAAATTTGACATGCAGTCAAATCGGTGGGTACGGAGAAAACCACTTCAAATTTCTGAGCAATGGAGTACACCTGATTATCTGGAATTGAGCATCCGAATTGATCAAGAACTTCCACGAGGTAATCGCCATATGGAACCTGAATATCAAAACTGGCCTGATTTGGTAATGGGGCTGTGAATTCAAGCCCGTCGCCTTGTCTAACAATTCGGTATGTTCCAATTTGAGCAACCCCATTATCAAAAGAAATGGTGATCAAACCGGGTTCCACTCCTGTGGCGTTACAGGTTTCATCCGTGGTGTCGACTGAAAACACCAATTCCGTAGGAGGGTTGAGGTTTTCGACGGTCACTGATGCAGTGTAGAAACATCCGGTTGAGTTTTCGGCCTCAATGGTGTAAATGCCCGGTAGAACTCCGTTTACCGGGATTATATCTCCTGCATTAACATTGGAAAAAGTCTGGCTCAATTCAGGAATCCGAACCTCTGAGGCATTTCCCTGCATGGTAATTTCAAATGCCCCATCTGCTGTTGCGCAATCTGTGGCAGGAGTGGTTTGGACGGCAACCAATAACGGCAGTTCATTGACCAGTAAATCCAGCTTTTTCTCGATCGTACAACCAGCCAAAATCGGATCCAGAGTCACAAAAATAATTTCGTATTGCCCTGGGCCTGGCAGTGTTTGGATGAAGAGTTCGAGTTCAAAGAATTCTCCCAAAGAAACTCTTGTCCCACTTCCATTCAGATCATAAAACCACTCACCGGTTATCGGAGTATTTGGAGCAAAAGTTACAGAAGTTTCTTCGTAGCAGACTTCAGTGGCGGTTTGATTCAGGTCAAATTCAAACGCAGGCCCCACAAAAACTTCCGCCGTTGAAGGACAGGTTTCATACAACAAAGCTTCATCTGGGGATAGTCCTGGTGGCAATCTGAAACTTACCTCAACTGTATAAATACTTTCTTCCGTGACCTCAATTGAATTGGAGTTTTCATCTCCAAAGATTTGCCCGGCTGCATTGGTCCACTGGAAATCATAAAGACCTTCTGCTGGATCATAACCGTCAATTGCTGTAAGAGTGACCGGATTTCCAGCACAAAGTGTAGCATCCGATGCCAAAGTCAAGGCTGGAGGTGCATCAACTACGATTTCACCCTCTGCCGAATAATAATCCGGATCTCCGCATCGGTCTACCCGAAGTTCAATGGTGTATTTCCCAGGAGTATTAAAGATTTGGTCTAAAGTCTGGAATTGATCGCCGGGACCTCCATAGTCAGCACGGACGACAGTACCATCCTCATGAGTAATAGTCCAGAAATATGAATCTATATCGGGTTCGCCTGCCCCTTCCAATAAAGCGCTGGCTCCGAGTGCTGGATCCAAACAAAGCCTTGCCGGGAAAGAAAGTGCAGGTTCAGGAATAGAGCTTCCAGAATTTTGCACAAAGGAGGGAAGTCCGAGATTGGATGTGCCTGGCATTGGTTCTACAGAAGTCTGATTAAATGAACTGGTGCCGCTACATCCGCTTCCTACCTGCACTTGTCCGATTCGATTATCTCCCACGACGGCAACATAAATCTGCCCGTCCGAGGCAATCTGCAAAGCTCCAAGATTGAGTCCTGAGGTACCGCCCACCTGTTTTCTGGTCGATAGGATACAAGCTTCCCGTTGAGCTCTGGTAGTTGCAGTGGCAAAGCATGAAGGGCAAGCAGCCGCATCAGGATCGTCGTTATCTACTTCTTTGATTATGAATTCCTCTATTCCGGGCCCACCATTTCGATAGGAAACTAGCACTCTATCAGAATCTTGGGAAAATTCCAGACCATACACATCGCCCGTGCAACCCAAATCCGTCCGAGCATATTCGGTGAGTTCACCAGTCTGTTGATCGAATTCAAAGATTTCGACTTTGTTGCATCCCCCTTCGGAAATGGTAACTGCAAGTTTGGTCCCGTCAGGGCTGAACTTCATTGCTCCAACTCCGGAATTAAATCCATGGCTGCTTCCCACAGAACTCAGGACTGGTTGTCCTATTCCTTGTCCGGATACCGGATAGGCTCGGAAAGTATTGTTACCCAATTCATGGTACATCACCCAAGTAGTGTCTCCTCCTGAGAATGCTGCCGATTGCTCAGTGGATGGGCTGAATAGAAAATTGTTCTTGGTGACGACATTGCCGACACCAGTGGGATTTTCCGATTTGATATCGACTAAAGAATAACTGACTGTGTTTGATCCTCCTGCAGAGGCCTGTGTGGTGAATAGGTAAAACAGGGTGGGCTGTTGTGGAACACCAACTGCTATAACAGATTGACTGGCGGAATTGTCTCCTCCGATACTGTCACCGTTGGCCATCAGATCTCCGTTGAGATCCCAAACTTTTTGGCCATCTGTGAAGAAAAGGACCTGACCGGCTTGGTCCGAAATGGTGGTTGTTCCGGCAGGAATGTTTTGTGGATGTCTTTCTGCAATGGGCCTTGGAGTAGGAGCGGTCGAATCATTTGGATCAGGATTAAAGTCCAAGCCTGCTCCATCTCCAAAATACCAGATGTTGTTAGTCTGGTCGGGCAGATCCCAGATTTTCACCCTGATCTCTGCATAGGCATAGCATGCTGAACCTGGCTCCCGGACTAAAACCCAATACAAGCCCGGAAGACAAACTTCATTTGCTCCTTTTGGAATCCATCCCTCATCCCGCTTGTTTGACCAGAAGTACTCGTAAGTGTCGCCTCCACCTCCAGGAGGAGCTTCA
Source organism: Algoriphagus sp. (assembly GCA_035458065.1). Lineage (GTDB taxonomy): Bacteria > Bacteroidota > Bacteroidia > Cytophagales > Cyclobacteriaceae > Algoriphagus. The sequence continues at coordinate 7,684 of DATIAI010000465.1, forward strand.
CCACCTTGTTCACCCTCGGCAGCTTGGGCTTGGAGAAGTGGATCCAAGTCAATACAACTCAGACAAAGTGTGGTGTCCGAAGGGGTAAAGTTTGCTTCCAAGTTGTTTTCAGTCAGCGGAATAGTTTTAGGGATGCTTTGTGTTGTGCCATCAGCAAATTCCACGGTCAAAGTAACTGATACACTTGTGCCTTGAGTAGCATCTTGAGGAATCAGAAAATGCTCCTGCTTATAATCCGCCGGAAGGGGATTACCGTCAGAGTCAGTCAAGGGAGGCGAAAATTCCCAATTGAATGAAACGGGCTGATAGTTCTCAGGCGTGATTACACTGGTCAGTTGTACCGGATTGTTGGAGCAGGGCGCTTCCGGATCCCATGTGAAATCTACGGTTGGCGTGATATCGGCATTCGGAGCAAAAATCGGAAAAATGGTTCCGCAAAAGTCCGTACCGGTAAATGGATCTTCTTCCAAAGTGACCAGTGAAAGGTCAACTTCATCCGGATTGGTGACTCGGCCGATCAGCTGAGGCCCACCGGCAACTTCTTCGTAGATGTAATACAATTGCCCGTCAGGGCCAGTTTTGACATCATAGATTTGATTTAGTCCGGCTGTCAGCGGGATTTCTTCTGGAGTCGCACTTAAATCATAGCTGGGAACTCTGAAAAGCTGATTTCCCCTAGAGAAATAGATCAATGAATCGTTAGGGGAAAAATCTGCTCCACCGATGTCTCCGGTCCCACCGGAACCAGTGATTGGCTCTGGTGAGCCAAAACTTCCACTTCCTGTATCATAGGATATAACTAAAATATCGTCTCCCGAATTTTCTGAAATGACGATTAGTTGGCTTTTTTCTTCGTCAAAAATGATGGCTTTAGGAGTGAAAGGAATTCCTTCGGAATCTGTCTGAGTGAAGCTTCCCTGGGTAGATTCCAATTTATTGGAAATCAGGTTTCCTCCATTGAAGCTGATCAGATAGGAGGGAGATGCGGGAGTTTTCACGACTAAAAGTGCCCCTGAAGCCGGACCAATCACCTGGTCTTTCACCGTGACCTCACCCAATGGCCTATCATTCCCTGTAGCTTGGCCGGGAGCATTCATATCCACAACTGCATACTGAAGTTGGCCTCCCGGAGAGATGTAAAAGATGTAAAACAGCTTATTTCCTTCCGGATCGTATTCCAAAAATCCGGTGGCAACTTTCTGCCTTCCGTCGATGTCTCCATTTAGTCCCGAACCCACGCCCTGAATAGGTTGGGAACTGTAATCATAGACTAATTCTCCATTTGTGGCAAATAAGGGCTGTCCAGTAATTGGGTCAATGGCAAGTGCATTATTTTTTGAACCGATAATCACGGACCCGGGCAAAGTCTGGACATTTGCTGTTCCGCCCTTGCCGAAAGATAAATAGCTGTTTTCAGCACTTGAGCTGCAATACCCGAAAATCCACTCGTTATCATTGAAGCCTTGGGGATACCCTAAACCGCTGATTCCGAAAAAGCTCAGATAAATGAAGCTTATAAAAATTAAAATGAACCTTATGGAAATAGGGCTGCTTTTCATATTTTTCGACCTGCTTACTAAAACAACCAATGGGTTGAATCGTTTAGAAGCTAACTGAATATTCAAATAAACGAACAAATCCTTGTTACGGTCTCTGCGAAGTATGGTTTTTTTTACAGGGTTTTGGCTTTGCCTTTCCTTGGATGCTTTGGCACAAGATCCTCAATATAGTCAGTACTATGCTGCCCCACTTTACCTCAATCCGGCAATGGCAGGCGGAGAACTAACCGGTCGGGTTGGCTTCAACTACCGTAACCAATGGCCGTCGATTGATGCTCAATTCACAACATTTTCTGCATATTACGATACTTACCTCCCAGATTATAACAGTGGAATTGGGATTCACGTGATGCAGGACACCGAGGGCGCGGCGAAACTTCGCTCCACTTCCATTTCGGCGATGTATTCCTACGAATTGAAATTGGGAGATAATTCTTATTTCCGCCCGGGGTTTCAGGCAAGTTACATCAGAAGAGAAATCGGCTTTTACGAAAATCTTGTTTTTGCAAATCAGATCAACCCAAATGAACCATTTGGCCCAACCTTGCCTGGAATTGATATTCCGGGATTGGGGGAGCCTATCGGTATGCTTTCACTTTCGGTTGGAGGATTGTTTTTCACAGAAAATCTCTGGGCAGGTTTTTCTGCTCACCACGTGAATGAACCCAATCAGTCATTTATCGAGGGAGTAAGTCCATTGCCGATGAAACTTTCCTTTCATGCGGGATATCGGATTGATCTTGGTGAGGGGTCCATGCGCGGTGATTTTACCCACATCAGAAGACAGCGATCGATCACGCCGACTATTAATTACAAGCAACAGGGACCTTTTGAGCAGCTGGATATAGGGGCATATTTTTATGTAGAACCGATCGTTTTTGGGCTTTGGTACAGAGGCCTACCCTACAAACCGGTGGAGGAGCAAAGCAACCGGGATGCGATCGTGATGATGGTTGGGGTGAATTTGCTGAGTGGATTGAATATCGGATACAGTTTCGATTACACGGTTTCCCAACTTGGAATTCAGTCCGGAGGAGCGCACGAACTGAGCTTGTCATGGACTTTGCCAAACAGCTATCAAGGCAAGCCTACCCGTAGGGACACGATTTTGCCATGTCCTAAATTCTAATTTCTGATGTCTGTAGAAACACTGAAATACCTGCTTGTCGGGGTGCTGGTCTTTGGCTTTTTGGTGAGAAAAACATTGGGTTTTCTCAATGTGAAAAATCCTGTCCCAAAGGTTCCTGAAACCCTTTCCCAATACTTGAATCAGGCAAAACTGGAGGAGTCAAAGGCCTATCAGCAGGAAAACTTCCGATTCAAACTCATCGCAGGAATCTTCTCTTTTGTGCTCACTTTTCTATTCATTACCCAAGGCTGGTTTGGGGCGATAGATGTGTGGGTAGCAGGTTTTGGTTTTGGACCATTGGTTGGTTCACTGGTGTTTTTTGGATTGATTTTCGTCGGCTCAGATGTTCTGAGTTTGCCTTTCGACTATTATGGGACATTTGTAATCGAAGAAAAATATGGCTTCAACAAGACCACCGTAGGTACTTTTTTCGCGGACAAAATCAAAGGATATGTGCTATCTATCCTCGTGGGTGGAGGTTTATTGCTGGTTTTCCTGTGGTTGATCCATCAGATGGGGAAAGATTTCTGGTGGCAGTTTTGGGCGATCACGGCGGTGTTTATGGTTTTGGTCAATCTCTTTTATACCGCTTGGATTCTACCGCTATTTAATAAGCTTACTCCGCTGGAAGACGGAGAGTTGAAACATAAAATTCTTCAGTACGCAAAGTCTGTCAACTTTCCATTGGACAATATTTTTGTCATGGATGGCAGCAAGCGTTCATCCAAAGCCAATGCATTTTTCTCCGGTTTTGGAAAAAGGAAAAAAGTCGTGCTCTTCGACACATTGCTCGAGCAGCATCCGCCGGATGAACTGGTAGCTGTTTTGGCGCACGAAGTGGGACATTTTAAGAAAAAGCATATCATCTGGGGAATGATCATTTCAGTTTTGCAAGTCGGACTGATGCTGTTTTTGTTGGCGCAGTTTATTTTCTCCGAAAATATGAGTCTTGCACTCGGCGGCAACTCTTGGTCAGCGGCATTGAACATCATCGGATTTACCATGTTGTTTTCACCCATTTCGATGATTTTAGGAATTGGGATGAACTGGTTGAGTCGGAAAAATGAATTCGAAGCGGACGAGTTTGCCAAAGTTACTTTCTCGGGGGAGCCTTTGGCTGAAGCTCTAAAAACCCTTTCTGTCAAAACATTGAGCAACATCAATCCCCATCCTTGGTATGTGTTTGTGAATTATTCGCATCCTCCGCTTTTGGAGAGGTTGGAGAAGCTGGAGAGCTAGTTGATTTCGGATTTCGGAATTGGGATTTCGGATTTTCGCAAACGCCGATATGGAGTCGAAAAGCTGGAAAAGCTTCAAAGTTGAAAGGTTATTGCACTATCCCATCTTTTTTGATTTAGCAATTTCAAGGGATTCTCTTTCACCATTTGAGGTAAAGAAAAAAGCCGCCAAATCAATCCGGCGGCCTAACCTATATTTTAATCTTGCAGTCGACTGTGGTCTGTGGACCGTTGACTACACTCTATAAAACTCCTCCCAGCCTTTTCTCGGCGGCATACCTGCCAAGACCTGATTGGCTAGCGGGTTATTAGTGATTTGTCTGGTCTCGCGGTCAAATTCAATTTTCACACCCATCTGCTGCGCCATCACACCGAGACAGAACACCTGACTCAATGGCCCGGCGATTTCAAACGGTGATCTGGTTTTTTCCTCTCCTTTACAGGCTTTGAGGAAATTGGCGAAATGGTTTGATGGGCTTTGAGGAACTTCAGGGAGCTTGGATTCCCATTCCTTGGCCTTTTCAGCAGGAATAATCGATAGCGTACTGCCATGAGATCCGCCTTTGAAAGTCAGCTCTTTGCTGTAAATGATCTTGCCGGGATTCAATTTTGCAGGCTGGATTTGTCCGTTGCTTGGCGGAGGGATGTTCGGGTCCAATTCGGAAACTCCATATCCATCCGGCACAGATGGGATATTGTCCATGCCGTCCTGCCAAGTGATAGTCAGTGGAGGCATTGATCCACGTTCCGGAAACTTGAACTCCAAGGTGGTGGACATAGGGAAAAAGAAGGCATTATGTCCTGTAAGTTTGGTTGGGTTGACTTCATACGGCAAGCCCAAATCCAGGAATTCATGTGCGGTGTCTATGATATGTGCGCCCCAATCGCCCAGAGCACCCATTCCGAAATCGTACCAGCATCTCCACTGCCCGTTATGATAGTCCTTGTTATAGGGATGAGGTCGGGCTTGACTGGTCCAAACATCCCAATCCAAGGTGGAGGGGATGGGTTCACCTGCCGGGAATCGTGTAATATTGGGGTCCCAATCATGCCAACGTCGTCGACTGTTCATGTGGGCAGTGATTGCCGTGACGTCTTTGATTATTCCCGCTTCTTTCCAGGTTTTAAACTGGAAATAGTTTGCTTCCGAGTGGCCTTGATTCCCCATTTGGGTTGCCAACTTGGGGTATTTTTTCGCGGCAGCGATCATCAGATCCACTTCCTGGAATGTTCTCGCCATAGGCTTTTCCACATAGACATGCTTGCCTTCGTTCAAAGCTAAGATAGTCACCGGAAAGTGGGAAAAGTCCGGGGTGGCAATGCTTACTGCTTCAAATTCACCCCCGATTTCATCAAACATTTTTCGGAAATCCTGGAATTTTTTAGCCTGTGGAAACATGTTCATGACTTCCAAAGTCTGCTTTGCTCCCATGTCTACGTCGCAGAGAGCGACTACATTACAAAGTCCGGTTTTGTGGAGTTCTTTGATGATTTCTGCCCCACGGTTGCCAATGCCAATGCAGGCAAGGTTGACTTTGTCAGATGGGGCGACATAGCCCATTGACTTGCCAAGGACTGAAGGTGAAATCAGCGTAAATCCCGAAAGCCCCAATGCAGCAGTGGCTCCGGTTTTCAAAAAGTCTCTTCTATTAGTTGACATGATAGGGTTGTTTTGGGTAGAAATTGGTCAATTCACCAAGTTTGGTTTCCTGGGAAAGTCACGGATTAAATGACCTTCCAATCTACCCAGCAAAAATCAAACTTGGGAAGAATAGCAGAAAAATCAACGGAAACCATTCCGAAGTCGGTTTTCAATCTTCAGGATAGCATACATTTCATTTTTCCCTATCTTTTGGGCACCCATTTTATCCTGAACCCATGCGAGACCTAGCCGAAATTCATCATCCGATCACAGACCTTTTTGCGCAACCCAAAACCCCCTCTGACTGGGATCAATATCGCATCAGCAAAGAGCAAATCGAGTTTTTTCACGAAAATGGCTACTTGGCCGACATTAAATTACTCGATGCTCATCAGATCGAAGCATTGAAAAAAGCCCTTGAGGAGGTGATGGATCCGGGGCATCCCCTACACCATCTTTTTCACGAATTTCACAGCAATGAATCAGGCGATCCTAACAAGGTCTTGTTTCATTCCTTGGGACATTGGAGGATAGCTGAGGCTTTTCACGATGTGATTTGGAATCCGGCTTTTCGCATGGTATCGAGTCAGTTGCTGGGAGACCGACCGGTGCGATTTTGGCATGATCAGCTTTTCTGCAAACCTGCACATCATGGAGGAAATGTCGCATGGCATCAGGATTATAGCTATTGGACACGCACAATTGAGATGCAGCACCTGACATGCTGGTGTGGATTGGATGATGCGACAGAGGAAAACGGCTGCCTCCAGTATGTGCCGGGTTCACATCGATGGGGATTGCTCGAAAAACCTGCACTGGCAGGAGAAATGGACGGATTGATGGCCATGATGACCGAGGAGCAAAAAGCAGAATTCAAACCAATTGCAATTCCTCTGAAAGCAGGACATGCAGCTTTTCACCATCCCTTGCTGGTCCATGGAAGCTTTGCCAATTTTTCCAACCGCTCCAGAAAAGCATTTGTTTTGAATGTCTTTGCAGATGGCACGGTCTCTGATTCCAATGAACCGCTTTTGAAGGGTGTTCCTGTAATTCCAAAGGGAGAAAAGATGGGAGGGAAGTTCTTTCCGTTGATATTTGAACCTTCCAAATTGCAAAATTGAAAGGTTTTGAAGATTGGAAAATTGGGTTGCAAAATGGTAAGGATATTTGCCAATTGATGCCAAACCAGGCAAGAGACTTCACCCATATTCAACACCTCGTAAATCGTATTTCAAATTTGGGAATTCCCATATTTCGTACGTCCATTTTACTTGGTACTTTGTACTCGATACTTTGTACTACTTTCCCGTAATTCGTAAATCAAAAATCGTAACTAAGAATGGCTTCAGGATTATTTGCATTATTGGATGATATCGCTACCCTAATGGACGACGTAGCAGTCCTGAGTAAAGTCGCGGCAAAAAAGACCGCCGGAATTTTGGGAGATGATCTCGCGGTCAATGCAGAAAAGGCCTCAGGATTCGTCTCAGACCGAGAGCTTCCGGTTCTTTGGGCGATTATGAAGGGTTCTATGCTCAACAAAGTGATTATTCTGCCTGTTGCCTTTCTACTCAGTGCCTTTTATCCGCCTGCAATAATTGTGATTTTGGTGATCGGTGGCTTGTATTTGGCCTATGAGGGAGCTGAGAAAATCTACGAATACCTTGTTCCACATCCCAAAGAAGCACACGTAAGTTTGGATGTGGAGCTAAGCGAGGAAGAGATTTTGGCTTTGGAAAAGCAGAAAATAAAGTCTGCCATCACCACAGATTTTATCCTTTCAGTAGAGATAGTCATAATCGCCATGAGTACAGTTGTTGATAAAACTCTCGGAACCCAAATTGCCGTAGTATCCGTGATTGCTCTCATTGCCACAGTTGGAGTTTATGGAATTGTGGGTCTGATCGTTCGGATGGATGAGTTTGGGCTCAAATTGATCGCGCTCAACGAACAAACAGACAGCTTTTCGGATAAAATCGGCCGATTGCTGGTCAGTGCTCTCCCTTGGGTAATCCGGATGCTGGGAGTAGTAGGTACACTAGCTTTGCTTTTGGTTTCCGGGGGGATTTTTGCCCATAATATTGAGTTTTTTCATCACCTCCTTCCCACTTGGCCGGGTATCGTCAAGGAATTTCTTATCGGTTTGGTGGTTGGAATAGCCGTAATGATTCCTGTAATGATTTTTAAGAAAATCAGAAAGAAAAACTAAAACTCGAAAAGATTATATGGATATACGCTCCTTTTCCACTGGATCATTTTAACAAAATGGCCTTGACTTCCCTCAGACATCTGGTTAATTGTGGTATTTATCACGTCTACACTAAAACAAGCCTATCGGGCACCGAGCGAAGTCGAGGTGCTGCTAAATATTTGTCCTGATTTTTTCGAAGGAAAATTCGCCTACTAGTAAAGTTCCTAACTTCTATAAAAAATTATTGGACAATTCTTTTTTCAGCAGAGTTTGACTCAAATTAAGATTCGGATTGACCAAGTTCCTGCTTTCTAAAAACTTTTAGATATTGAATGTGAATTGGTTGTATGATTCTCTCTTTTTATTATTTATACTGCAAAATTTTATATTTTAATTTAGATGAAATTGTTTAAATAGAACTCCTTTTGGTGTAATCTATAGAGCGATTTAGATAATGTGAAATTGACCTTGAACGTGATTTTTGGCTTTATTATCCGAATTTTTATTTATTGGAAATAATTGGTAAAACAACATCCGCTGTGCCAAAGAGAAAATCCAAAAAGAAAAAGCTTTATTGCTTCCCAAATCAAAATCAGATTATTTTAAAAATCCCCTAATGTAATTTTTTGAGACATTAAATATTTTTCTATCAAGGTTTAGATATTAAAAAATAAGAATATAGTTTATTGATTTAAAATGAATTCATTTTAGATGCTCAAAATTAAATGATGATTGGTTTTTATTTGATTTAGATGGAATTTCAAGAAATATTGATTAGATGTTTTTGAATCAATTTTTTTTTCAGATTGTTCTGTCTATTCTGTATGAATTTATATATTATCCTGTAGTATCCTGTATTATTAGATTTTTATTATCAGGATTGAACAGGATGCGGAAAGAGGTTTTGTTTGATATGTTCAACAAAACAATAAATCCACTTCTCCTATGTATGGTTATTTTAAAATAATTAAACAGAGCCATTTTATATGGTTATTAATGGGCTTTTTTCTTTTTAGCCAAACAGGTTATGGTCAAAATTCCCCGGTGAGGGGAAAAGTTACTTTCGGACCCCAAAAGGAACCGGTACCAGGTGCATTGGTGCTGGTAAAAGGGACTCAGAATGGTGGAGTGACTGATAATGATGGGTCATTTTCTATTGAGGCTAAATCAGGTGATGTTCTTGTGATTAGTTTTATTGGATTTACAACCCTGGAAGTGCCTGTTAAAAATGCGCAAGAAGTATTGGACATTTCTTTGGAAGAAAATGAAGCAGAACTTGATGAAGTAATTGTGGTGGGTTACGGTACCCAAAAGAAGTCTGATTTGACTGGGTCAGTAGGCTCTGTGGGAGAGGCGGCTTTGGCAGAGCGTCCATCTGCTTCACTCAATCAGGCGCTTTCTGGGCGTGTTCAGGGTGTTAACGTTTCAGTAAACTCCGGAAGACCGGGAGGCCGTGCAAACATAAGAATTAGGGGGAATACTTCTGTCAGTATATCAAATGACCCTCTATTTGTAATTGACGGGGTAATTCTCCATGCGACTGGACTTGCCAACGGAAGTACGCCGATTGACTTTATAAACCCAAATGACATTGCTTCTATAGAAGTATTAAAAGACGCTTCAGCCACAGCCATTTATGGTGCCAGAGGAGCAAATGGTGTCATTTTGGTGACTACAAAAAGAGGAAGTAAATCTGGAGGAACAATATCATACGATGTTGATTTAAGTGTTGGAGTTCTTCCCCGAAAAATTCCTTTGCTCAACTCACAAGAATTTTTGGCAACAGAAGATTTGGCTTATCAAAATGCCCAAAAGTATGATCCGAACGGCTGGGCTAATGGGATTTATAAAGATCCAAAGCTAAAAAGAACCAATCCTAAACTTTTTGATGCAAATGGAAATCCGCTTTATGATACAGATTGGCAAGATGAATCATTCCAAAAAGCATTTACTCAAAACCATCAATTGGCTTTGACAGGAGGAAATGCTGACGATAGTTATGGGGTTTATTTGGGGTATAGAGATGAAGAGGGTCTGATGAAAGAATCTTGGCTAAAACGTTATGCTGCGAGATTTGTAGTGGATAGCCAAATCAAAAAGTGGGTAAAAATTGGTGGTGTTTTAAGTTACAATGACCAAAAGGAAAATCAGGTCGACCCACTTGGAAACGGGGGTATCATTGCAATGCGTCAAGTTTTGGAAGCTTTACCAATCATTCCAGTGAGATATCCGGATGGAAGTTGGGCAGGAAATGAGGATTATCCCGGTATGGAAGGGGGTAATAACCCACTGCAGGTTGCAAAAGAGCGGATTTACAATGTGAGTACCCAGACTGTCATCGGTAATCTTTATGCCAACTTTTTTATAACTAAGGGACTGGAATTCAGATCAACCATTTCGACCAATATTGTCAATCAGCGCATTGACTATTACGGGGGTAGAATGCTGAACTACATTGCTAGAAACCAAGGTGGAGATGCTCAGATTATAAATGACAGGCTCAATTCCTGGCAATTTGAAAATTACCTGACTTATGTTAAGGAATTCAATGAAAAACACTCTTTGAATGCCATGTTGGGTCTTTCCTGGCAGCATGTGGATCGATTTAACTCCTCGGCTAGAGCACAAAATTTCCAGGATGACTACTTTATGTTTAACAACCTGGGAAGTGGTGCAAATGCGCTTCAGCCTACTTCAAGTAATGTGGCCTATGGGTTGAACTCATACTTCACCAGATTGAATTACATCTTCAACCAGAAGTATCTGTTCACTTTTACAGGTAGGGTTGATGGGTCTTCCAAATTTGGCGAATCTAATCAATATGCATTTTTCCCTTCTGCTGCTTTTGCATGGAGAGTTTCCGATGAGGACTTCTTGAAAGGAAGCAATGTGATCTCCAACCTTAAGTTGAGAACCAGCTACGGGCAAACAGGTAACTCCGAAGTTACTGCCTATCAGGCCTCTGCAGGTATGGGAAACTATTCAGTCATTTTCAATAACCAAAGACACATCGGAATTGGTGTGAGCAGATTGGCAAATCCGGATTTGAGATGGGAAAAAACCTCCCAGGTAGATATTGGAGCAGAAATTGGTTTCCTTCAAAACAGGGTCACCTTTGAGGTTGATCTGTATAGAAAGCTCACAGAAGATATGCTCTTAAGTGCTCCTGTTCCATCCAGCAGTGGTTATACCACTGTAAGTAAAAATGTGGGAAGCATGGAGAACAAGGGTGTTGAAATAGGATTGAATACAGTGAATATCGAAAAGTCTGATTTCTCTTGGAATACAACCTTTAACCTGTCTTATAATAAGAACAAAGTTACCGAGCTTGCAGGAGGAGCAGATATTTTCCTTGGGTCAACTATTGTTAGAACAGGCGAACCTGTTGGATCATTTTTTGGATTTGTCCATCAAGGAACTTGGAATACCAGCGAGGAATCTACAGCTGCTCAATTCAACAAAAGACCGGGCGATGTAAAGTACCAAGATGTAAACAATGATGGTAGAATAAACGATGCAGACCGGGTAATTATTGGAAAAGGTATTCCTGATTATTTCGGGACATTCTACAATAGCTTCACCTATAAGAACTTCAATTTGATAGTTGATATTCAATATAGTGTCGGCAATGATGTATTGTTTCGAAGTAAGCACTCTGCAGAAGACAGGACAGGTATTGCCAATAGTTTCAAAACAGTATTAAATGCATGGACCCCTGAAAACC
>DATIAI010000466.1:0-2336 GCA_035458065.1 Algoriphagus sp.
TCGAACTGGGTCAAAGACCTAATCAAACTATCAAACTCAAAAGTTTCCTGAATCAATTGGTTGAGGTAATTCGCCTGATTTTGGGTAAGCAGTTCGTTTAAATCTTTTTGCTGTCCGCCACCATGGGTGAAATCCACCACTTTCGGATCCGAATAAATGACTTCTGATTGCACCCGAGTCCTAAGAATCAAGCCATCGAGACTCCTCAATCTACTGAGGGCAACATAAACCTGGCCGGGGGCAAATGCCTGTCCCACGTCGATAATTGCCCGGTCAAATGTCAGTCCCTGGCTTTTATGCACGGTCACGGCCCAAGCCAGTTTGATTGGATACTGGGTAAATGCTCCGATCACTTCTTCCTCCAGTTCCTTGGTATCGGGATTGATTCGGTACTTTTTATTTTCCCAAAGCTCCTTTCTCAGGACAAATTCCTCATTCGAATCGTCCAATTCCACGATGACTTCATCTTTTGCCAATTTGATAACAGTGGCAAGTTTGCCATTGAAATAGGATGAATTTCCGGAGGAGTCGTTTTTGATAAACATGATCCTCGCACCGACTTTCAGTTCAATGGATTTGGGAAGAGGAAAAAGAGTCTCAGGAAAATCCCGCTCAACTTCTGCCTCATAGAAAAAGGACGGATTCCCAAGACTTCGCAGTTCCCTCAGGTTAAGTTCGTCAGCTTTGTAATTATGCGTAGTCAGAGTGATTGTAGGCGGCAAATCCCGGATTTCGTCCAAGGTTTTGAAATGCTGATTGAGAATCCGCACATCGTCCGGGGTGGCGCGATTGTCCCGCAGGTTGTTCAAAATCCGAATGAAAACATCATCGCTTTGGCGGAAGATTTTGTCCAACTCGAGGTAGATCATCCCCGAGTTTTGAAGGGCCTTTGCTTCAAAAAAATGCATGGAATTGTAAAAGCGGCTCAGCACCGCCCATTCCTGGTCTTTGACCACAGGTGGAAGCTGATACAAATCCCCGATCAAAAGCACCTGAATTCCCCCAAACGGAACCTTATAATTTCGCTTGACACTTCTCATCCGGTAATCAATCGCATCCAGAATATCCGCACGAAGCATACTCACTTCATCAATCACCAATAGGTCAATTGCCTTAAGGACATTTCTTCGAAACTGGTTTAGTGGATGCTTCCTTGCCAGAGTTTGCTGAGTGAAAAAGCCAAACTGGTCGGTGAAATTCCCTTCAGCCTCACGTGTCGGAAGGAATGAACCAAATGGCAACAGAAACTGGGAATGAATAGTCACTCCTCGAGCATTGAGTGCAGCGATGCCGGTCGGAGCCACTATAACGAAATTCTTGTGAGTCAGCCTGCTGAGGTCTCGCAAAAAAGTTGTTTTTCCGGTTCCAGCTTTGCCGGTCAAAAAAATCGGAGCGCTTGTATTGTTAATAAACTTTGCCGCCAGCTCCAGTCGGTCGGTGGATTGATTTTCCATCCAACTAAATTAGATTTTTGGAATCTAAATTCAACCTTTCCCGTGAAAAGTGGGAGAAACTTTTGTCAGGCAACTACTAAATCCCCTACTTTATTCCTTAACTACAGCACCATGTACATCCATCCGAAAAACCTCTGGGAAAGCGAACCAGAAATCATTGAATTCATCAAAAAAAATGCCTTTGCCACACTTGTAAGCCAAGTAAACGGGAAACCCTGGGCGACTCATTTACCGGTGGTATTCGATCAGGATTCGGAAGGAAACCCTGTTTTGAATGGCCATGTAGCCAGGGCTAATCCCCAATGGAAATCCATTCCTGACAATGAGGAGGTTTTGGTCATTTTTCAGGGCCCACATGCCTACATTTCATCCTCTTGGTACAACCATGAAAATGTCCCAACCTGGAACTACCTGGCAGTACATGTCTATGGAAAGATCCGAATCATCGAAGGGGAAGAGCTGATGCAACATTTAAAATCACTTGTTAATGTCTATGAAGTCGGCCGGCCAAACCGAGTAAGGGTCGAAACCATGACGGATTCCTATGTACAAAGTCAGGTAAGGGCTTTGGTAGGGTTTGAGGTGAAAATCACAGAGGTCAAAGCAAGCTCCAAAATGTCCCAAAACAGGGACGACGTCAATTATCAAAATATTGTCGAAAAACTGGAAGAAAGTCCATTGCCAATGGACAAAGAAGTGGCTCAAGAAATGAGAAAAATCAGACCGCTTTAAACAAAAAAGAGCCCCCATCGGGGCTCTTTCGTTTTATGGGAGTTTAAACAATTAAAAACCTGACACATTTAATCTATCACCAGTTACTGTTTTGCCACTAAGGGACCCAGTTGGTGTTCCTGAATTAAGAATTGCATCTTTGATTTGGGC
>DATIAI010000467.1:0-3376 GCA_035458065.1 Algoriphagus sp.
GGGATTATAGAAAATACCTCACTGGGAAGACTTGGAGAGATGATTTGAATGGCTGTGGATTAACTTTCGCATGTTCAGTCGTTAACAAGAAAATGTGGGAGGACGAAAAATTTGCCGATGATATCCAGCAGTGTGAAGACAAAGAGTGGACGAAGCGTATCGTAGCAAAAGGCTATACCGTTGAGTTTGTTCCAGCTATCTATTGCTACGAAATCAAAAGAACAAAAAAACAACTGTTTACAAGATTCAAAAATGACATCATTATAAACTACCAGCTTTGGGGGGACGACATTTCCATTTCAGGAGTATTCAGGAAGTTTTTTGCGACTAATTTATACTTGCTGAAAGATTTTTTTGTCGATTTTTATTATAACTTAAAAAGAACTTTTTGGCTATTTGCTTTTGTGACTAATAAGCCAAAAAAGAAATACTAAATATCCTGTTAATTTACCTTTTACCTATTTGATTTTGCTCAATTCCTTAAAACAATACCTGACAAAAAATCTATCTTTTAAAGAACTTTACAAATTAAGAGGTAGAATTAATGATCTAAAATCCATTCCCTTTCGTTCGAATCTCAATAAATTGGGAGAGATTCACGGGACAGATAAGATCATTGGTCATTTTTACACCCAGCATTACCAGCATCATTTTAGTCCTTATAGAAATAAGAAAATCAAACTTCTCGAGATTGGAGTGGGGGGATATGATGATCCTCAGTTAGGTGCTAACTCCCTAAGAATGTGGAAGAATTATTTCCATCGGGGGAAAATTTTTTCACTTGATATTCATGATAAAAACCTCCTTCAAGAAAACCGGATTAGAATTTTCAAGGGAAGTCAGGTGGATTTTACCTTTCTAAAATCTATGATGCAAGAAGTGGGTTCTCCCGACATCATTATTGATGATGGAAGTCATATCAATGAACATGTCATAGAGTCTTTTAAATTTCTCTTTCCATACTTGAAAGACGGGGGAATTTATGTCATTGAAGATATGCAAACTTCTTATTGGAAGAGTTTTGGCGGGGATACAGAAAACCTCAATAACCCCAATACAATGATGAATTTTTTTAAAGCCTTGACTGATAGTCTAAATCATAAGGAGTTCCTGTTCAAAGGATACCAACCGTCCTATTACGATCAAAAAATCATTTCAATGCATTTCTATCATAATATGCTCTTTATCTATAAAGGAGATAACAACGAGGAATCCAATATCTTAGTGAACAACGAAAAATTGTAAAAAACGCACAGATTCTTCACACAGAATAATTAAGCCCGGCTTCTGGATATAGGCCGGGCTTTTTTATTTTATTGCTGATCTATTGACTTGACTATTTTTTACCAAGGTTTGCTAAGATCGTCTGCCGTGAATTTTTTGTTACGTGTCACAAAAGCAGTATGTGCTGGTTTTTTGATCTGTAAGGTATCTGCCTTTCCAGTCAGATTAGCAAAAAATGCAACGGGTGTTAGAATAAGAAAGAATACTAATCCCAATAAAATGTTAGGCACTATTAAGCTCAATATATAGGTCAATTTAAACCACACCCATTCTATTTTCTTGCTTAAGTAAACTGAAAAGATTCCGATGATTCCAATTACTGAAGAAATATAAAGAAAGGAAACATGATGGAAAACAAAATATAAAATCAATAAACCTACAGAAATTACCAAAACGGTCTGGGTAGGATTACTTTTTAGAGTTGTCATCTATAAACGTTAGTTAAAATAAGGTATAGATAAATGGGGCCAAGGCACTGCCACCACCAAAAATGATCAATACACCTAATAATAGAAGAACGAGAATTACTGGAGCCAGCCAGAACTTCTTTCTTTCTTTCATAAAGGCCCAAATATCTTTCAAGAAATCCATATCAATTAGTAATATATATTTGTTTAATAGTTTCAGAAATCAGATCTGTACTTAATGAAATCCCTCCTTTATTAAAATGGCAATCGTCATAATAAAATAAAGTGCTTTTTGGGATTAATTGATCCAAATCTAATAACTCCACTGAATCTTTCATAGAAATCTTATGGATTGATTGGTTCAGCTCTGTTAATCTCTCCGCTAACACCTCTTCAGGATAGCGTTTATTGCCAATTCCAACCATCCAATGTGAATTAGAAAGGTTTTTTTCCTCTTGGCTATTCCACGTGAAGGTCTGGGTCAAAAGTAACAAGTCTATATTTTGGCTTTTGCAAATCCCAATAAAACTTTCAATGTTTCTTTCATAAATAGAAATATCAAAGTCCGGAAAGGAGGTTTCAAGAGGTAAACTCTGAACTTCCTTAACTTTATCTTTATAATTTGTGGTTAGAAAGATCGCTTTCCTGGCGCTTTCCTTTTCAGGATTCATCACATTGATAAGTCTGCGGATAATTTGAAAATTGCTGAGGAAAAACTTTAAATCGACAATCCAATTTCTTTCTACTTCAGTTGATTTTATGGGAAAATGCAGGTAATCATAGCCAGCCGCCAAACGGTTTAAATCATTGATTCCCGGAAAAAGAACCACTAGATCTGGTTCTAAATGAACGAGTCTCTGACCTAGCATTGCCAAATGATCCGGACTTGCATCGCCTGACTTTCCGGCATTATATACTTTGAATAATTTATCCGGGTTTTCAGCCTGTAACTTTTCCTGTATTTGTTTTTCGAAACCGAATGCATCATCGATAAAAAGATTTTCAGTGGTACTTCCTCCCACCAAGAACACCCGGTATTCGTCCTTAGGCTTGGGAGAAATTAACGAATCTCCCCGAAATCCCATATTATTGGTGGAGTAAGTAGCTGAGGTATCCATCAAGGGTAAATCCTCTTCAATTTTAAAAGTATAGGATGCCTTTTTTGGAAACTGGGACTCTATATACTGGTAGTTAATCGGAACTGCATTTTTGTACTTTTCGAAAGGATCTGCAACAGGAGCTACCTTCCAAAGGATGATTTCAACAATCACCAATAAAATGAGAATAATTGGAACTGTAATCGTAAAAAAAGATTTGATATCGCTCCTAGAAATCAAGCCCATAATTAATCCATTTTAAAAGCTACCATCCACTTGTCCTTGTTTTCCCAGTCAGGTTGTTCCTGCTTGAAAAACACATATTCGTTGATTACCAGCACATCCATTTCTGTACTCATAAAGCATCGGTAGGCATCATGGGGGGTACAAACGATAGGTTCGCCTCTTACATTAAAACTCGTATTTACTACAAGTCCGTAAGAAGTTTGTCGTTGGAATTCTTTAATTAAGTGATAATACCTGGGGTTGGTATTTTCATGTACTGTTTGAATTCTGGCTGAGAAGTCCAAATGGGTAACGGACTGGATATCACTGCGTTCATGATACAGTCTCTCCCAAAGACCCATC
>DATIAI010000468.1:0-6777 GCA_035458065.1 Algoriphagus sp.
AGATCTGAATTCGGTAAGCCGTGCAGGAATAGTTCTAAACTACACCCTGGTGATCAAAAACACAGGAAACGTGACACTTTCCAGCGGAGACCTTACTGATCCGCGTACAGGACTGTCAGTTCCTGGAATCACCCTGGCCCCTGGAGAGGAAAAAACCTTCCAGACGACCTACACGGTGACTCTTGAGGATATCCTGAGTGGGGAGCCGATTGTTAACATAGCCAATGTTAAGGCCGTCCATGCGCCATCAGGCACCCTTTTGTCAGCCGAGGATCAGGCCATTGTCAATTTGGATCTTGTGCCGGGTATCAGCATCGAGAAGACCGCTGACAAGTCCACAATCTCGGGTATGGGCGAGGTTGTTGTCTACACCCTGACGGTGAGCAACACGGGTACGGCGCCTTTGCTGAATGTGCTTGTTTCCGATCCAATGACCGGACTGGAAGAGACAATCGGGCTATTGTTGCCAGGTGAGGAGAAAGAGTTTACTACCTCCTATACTGTGAAAGCTTCTGATCTGGAAAGCGAAACCCTGGTGAATATTGCTAAGGTGACAGCCCAGACAGTGTCCAAAGAAGAAGTCGGAGCCAGCGACGAACTGGTAATAGGAATCAGTGCGAGAGAGATCATCGCCAATGACGACAATTTTGGAGCTCACTTTATCAGCTTTGGTGGTGTAATCGGCAATATCCTTGACAATGACAGATTGGAAGGAGTAAGACCTGATCCTGCAGACGTTGATTTCGAATTCACTGAACTGGATGGCATTATTGGTTTACTCATCGATGAAAACGGAGAATTGAGTCTGATTCCTGGAGTAAATGAGGTAAGAGATTATACCTTAAAGTACACCTTGAGAGAAACAGTATTCCCTGAAAACAACGATGACGCGCTAGTATTCTTCAGAATATTAAACGACCAGGCAGATCTGAATGTAACCAAAGAAGCCCTGCAAGACGAGGTATTCGAAGGTGATATGTTTGACTACCAGATCGTAGTGTCCAATGTTGGCGACACCGATGCGACAAATGTGGTAGTCACAGACAACATCCCAAGTGGTGTAACCTATCAAAGCTATACCGTAACAGCGAACAATACCGGTTCAACAGTGACTTCGACAGTGTCCGGTAACAATGTGACATTCACCATACCATTCATTGGAGCAGGTGAATCGGTAACGATCCAAATTCGTGTCAAAGCAGGAGCCAAAGGCACAGTAATCAACACTGTGGTGGTTGGTTCTGATGAGGACGATATCAATGAGGATGACAATACTGACAGTGATCAAACTGAAATCCAGCCATTCCGAATTCCGAATGTGATCACACCGAATAACGACGGTAAGAACGATGTCTTCGAGATTCAGGGGCTTGGCAAATATGCCAGCAACAGCATCACGATCTTCAATAGGTACGGAGACCACGTCCTTGAGCGTGAGAACTACGGAAATGACTGGGATGCCCCAGGTCAGGTAGCAGGTACTTACTTCTATGTGCTTAGAGTAACCGACGCACAGGGTAATACCACAGAGTTCAAGGGATGGATTCAGGTAATCAAAGAATAATCAAAAGCGCTATGAAATCGAGCATGATCAAAATGTTAGACCCAGAGGTGATTAACAACCCTGCGAGATTCCATGTGGCCGTTGGAAAAGCAAAAGACAAGCACATGAAAACGACTTTTAAAATCATAGGAATGACCTTTCTGGTGGCCATACTGGCCACCGGAGGGACTTTTGGGCAGCAGCTCCCACAGTTTAGCCAGTATATCTTCAACGGTTTGCACGTCAATCCGGGATATGCTGGGTATAAGGGAGAGCCCTATATCCAGTCCACATACCGAAGTCAGTGGATGGATTTTCCGGGAGCTCCGGAAACTTTTACCGTGACTGCTGACCTGAGTGCCAACGAGGGTACCATGGGATTTGGATTTTCTCTGCTTTCAGATAAGCTGGGACCAGCCCGTACCACCTCCGGATTGCTCACCTATGCCTATCGCATCCAGACTGGACGGGAAAGCTTCCTGGGAATGGGTGCCAGCGTAGGGGTATCGGAATACATGATGGACGGTGATATCCTGGATCCTAATGATCCTAATGATCCTGAGATTCCCGGAGGCAAGATCAATATGTTCACACCAAACCTGAATACGGGCTTGTTTTACCACACTCCAAAGTTCTATGCAGGATTCAGCGTGTACAACATGATCGGGAAAAAGGCTCTGGAGAGAGAGGACATAGCATTGGCTTATCATGATTTTCACTATTACCTGACTGCCGGAGCAATCTTTGAATTATCAGATCAGGTGGACTTCAAGCCTAGCTTTTTGGTAAGGCAGGTGAAGGGTGCACCAACAAACTACGATATTAATGGGATGTTCCTGTTTTTCGATCGGCTATGGCTTGGTGGCTCCTATCGCTCAAATGTAAACATCTGGGCAGGGGAATTGGATGAGAACTTATCCAATCGCAATGCGGTCGCTGCGATTATCGAAATATTCGCTACTGATCGACTTAGAATTGGATATGCTTATGACAAAAACCTGAACGTCCTTAACGATTACAGACACAATTCGCACGAGTTGTCGGTAGGGTTCTACATGATACCGCGCACTGCCACTATGAAAAACCAAAGATGGTTCTGATTATGAAAAAGACACTGACAATACTAGGAATCACAGCCGGCTTATTTTTTGGTGCAGCAGGATTGGTAAATGCCCAAAATTCAAAAATCCGATATGCTGATGATCAGCTGAAGCTTCAGAATTATCAGCATGCGTTGGACATGTACCAGGAAGTTTACGCTAAAAAGCCCACTTATAAAGTCGCAAAAAAGACGGCAGCTGCCCAGGATTCTGTTAGGGACTTCGATAAGTCCTACGATTGGTGGAAAACCACAGTAGGATATGATGATGCCTTTACCGAGGACTACATCCAACTGCTCAGGACAGGAATTTTGTCTGATAACTTTGAAGAAGCAAAAGCAATTCTTGTGGCAAAAGGAGTAAATGCCGACAGCCTTGGTATTTCTCCAAATGATATTCCTCAGGGCTCAAGAAAGCTGAAAATTCAGCCTCTTGAAGGGGTAAACTCATCCGAATCTGACTTCTCCTATTTCGAAGACGCTAACGGAAACAAATATTTTGTTTCTGACCGAGGAGGTTCCTTCCCAACCGAAATGCCCGGAATCCGAATAGACGGACGAAACAAGTATTTCAGTCCTGAAAAGAGTGATTATTCAGATCGAAGCTATTTTTCTGTTTACCAACAGGACAAAGAAGGGAATATCAGCAAGGTGGTTTCCAATGTTCCAAACACCATGCACTTTTCAGATCCGAGCTTTGCTGCCAATCAGAACCTGCTGTTTTATTCAGTGACCCGCGCTATCACTAAAGTGAAAAAGAACCGGGACATCACCGTGCAGCCTGAGATCTATTATAGCAAAGTTAGTCCTGATGGAAAGCTGGAAGGTTTTACCGCATTTCCATACAATGATTCCATCCGCTATGCTGTGATGCACCCTTTCGTGGATGAGGAGGCGAAGAGACTTTACTTCAGCTCCGATATGCCGGGTGGTATGGGTAAATACGACCTTTACTATTCCGAATACGACGAAAATATGGTGTTCAGTACTCCAGTCAACCTTGGACCAGAAGTGAATACTGCTGGAAGCGAAACCCATCCTTTCCGTAAAGGAAACAAGTTTTACTTTTCATCCACAGGCCACAAAGGACTTGGTGGCTTGGATATCTTTGAAGCGAATTACAATCCCAGCACCCCTATCAGCGGAACAAGAAACATGGGAACGCCCGTGAACTCTTTGGCAGATGATTTTGCCTACCGAGAAGGAAAAGACAAAACCGTTTACCTTTCTTCCAATAGAAAGGGAGGTCAGGGCTTGGACGATATTTACATGGCCAAGGATATGTATAAGCAGTTCCTGGCAAGAGTGCTTGATTGTAATGGAGAGATCATTACGGCAAGTTACCTGGCGACTTTCCGGGACAAGACCCAGGGTATTATGGTGCCGACAGCCAGAAATGGCAAAGGCGAAATGACTGCGCAATTGGAGCCCGACAGCGACTTTGGAATCTCAATCAGCAAGCCGGGTTATTTTACCTTGAGCGATGAGAGTATCACCACAAAGGGTTTTGAAGGTGACACCGTCAAAAGAGATTACAAGCTTGTTCCTATACCATATCAGTTGCCTGTTCATGTAGACATCGTTTACTATGACCTGGACAAATTTGTAATCAGAAAAGATGCAATGCTGGCTTTGGATAAGTTGTCCGACCTGATGAAAAAGTACAGCTTCCTGGATTTATTGGTGGCTTCCCATACCGACTCTAGAGCTTCTGACGAATACAACATTACGCTCTCCAACAACCGTGCGAAAGCTGTGACAGAATATCTTGGAGCGAGAGGAATCAGTGCCGACCGGGTAAGATTGGAATGGTTTGGAGAAAGTCAGCTGATCAACGACTGTGGCAACGGTAAACCTTGCGGGGAAGAAAACCATCAGCTCAACAGAAGATCCGAATTGGTTTTGGAAGCTTTCCCTGATCCTACTAAGCAATATGAGATACCTCAGGAGCTGAAAGACATGGACTTCTGCGAGCCTGAAGACATCTTTGAAAAGATTCAGGAAGAGATCAATGACATTCCTACGATCTATTTCGACTTTGACAAATCAATGTTAAGATCAGTT
This sequence comes from Algoriphagus sp., assembly GCA_035458065.1. Classification (GTDB taxonomy): domain Bacteria; phylum Bacteroidota; class Bacteroidia; order Cytophagales; family Cyclobacteriaceae; genus Algoriphagus. The sequence continues at coordinate 4,707 of DATIAI010000468.1, forward strand.
CATAAGACCGAGTTGGAGCGGACCGCAATCATGCTGAAGCGTATGCCGAACCTGATGCTGTATATCGAAGGACACACCGACCAGAGAGGAAACGAGGAGTACAACAAGAAATTGTCAGAGCGTAGAGCCCAGGTAGTGACAGATTATCTGGTAAAAAGAGGAGTGGAAACAAACCGTTTGGAATCCCAGTGGTTTGGAAAAACCAAGCCGATCCACAACTGCGACGAGGTGACCTGTACCCCCGCCATGCACCAGCTCAACCGCAGAACTGAGTTGAGAGTGGGCAAGTCTTCCTTCGGCTACACAGGAAGACAAAAGAAAGTTGACACGATGTAGAATATTGATTGATTGATATGTTTACCCAAAAGCCTCCGGATATCCGGGGGCTTTTTTGGTTTAAAACTTCATAAATCGCTATACTTATCCAATGACTACTCTAATGCTATGAGAATTATCCTTTCAGTTTTTTTTATGTTAATCAGTGGAATATGTTTTTCACAGCAGCAATTTGATCCTGCCAAATCCGGATATGTGCTGATCTGGAAGGAGGAATTTGATCAAAATGGGAAATTGGACTCAACAAAATGGAGGTTTGAAAAAGGTTTCGTCAGAAATCAGGAATTGCAGTGGTATCAAGAGCAAAATGCCAAGATGGAGAATGGGAATTTGATCATTACCGGAAAAAGAGAATCAGTGGCCAACCCAAATTTTGAATCCAGTAATCAGGATTGGAGAAAATCACGCGCACAGGCTGAATACACTTCTTCCAGCATCAACACCCGGGGAAAATTTGATTTTCAATATGGTGTCGTAGAAGTGCGGGCCAAAATCGATACCTCTATGGGCTTGTGGCCCGCCATCTGGACTTTGGGTATCAAAAACCCTTGGCCAGCGAATGGGGAAATCGATATTATGGAATATTACCGGGTTAAAAATGTGGCTACAATTCTGGCTAATGCAGCTTGGGCGGATTCGGGTCAATATCGGGCCAAGTGGGATGAAGCAAAGATCCCATTTGATGATTTTCTGAAAAAAGACCCCGATTGGCCTTCTAAGTTTCACATCTGGAGAATGGAATGGACCGAGCAAACCATCAAATTGTACCTGGACAATGAACTCTTGAATGAAATAGATCTAAGGGAAACGATCAACCCGGATGGATTTAATCCCTTTCGACACCCTCATTACATACTTCTAAATCTGGCAATCGGTGGAAACGGCGGTGATCCTAGCGGGAGCGTTTTTCCCGGCGAATATTTGGTGGATTATGTTCGGGTTTATCAGAAAAAGACCGCTAATTAATAGTTTCACAGCATGGCTGCGACTAAGTTTTTGGATTAATCAAAAGTCTTAGAACTATCGGCAATCAAGGAATTCAGTTCTGCCAGTTCCTTTTCACTCAGATCCCTCCATTTTCCTACAGGGATATCCAAGTGAATATTCATGATCCGGATTCGCTTCAGCTGTTTTACAGTATAGCCCAAATAGTCACACATCCGTCGGATCTGTCTATTAAGTCCTTGTTTGAGAATAATTCGGAATTTGAACCGACTGATAAGCTCTACCTTGCATGGGTCCGTAACCGTGTCCAGGATTGGAACTCCACCCGACATCTTCCGCACAAAATTCCCATCAACTGGCCGGTCGACTGTCACGATATATTCTTTTTCATGATTGTTTTTGGAGCGGAGGATTTTGTTGACGATATCGCCTTCACTGGTCAGAAGTATCAATCCCTCGCTGTCTTTGTCCAATCTGCCGATTGGAAAAATCCGCTCCGGATGCCCGATGTAGTCGATGATATTGTTCTTTTCACCTTTGACATCCGTGGTAGACACGACACCGACTGGTTTATTGAATGCGATGTAGGTATGAATTTTTTTGGGTGTTCCGATCAGTTTTCCGTCTACCCTCACCTCATCCTGTGGAAAAACTTTGGTGCCGAGTTCGGGAAGTTTTCCGTTGATGGTAATCCTGTTTTCTTCCAACAGTTTATCAGCTGCTCGGCGAGAGCAAAACCCCACCTCACTGAGGTATTTATTTATTCTTATGGATTCTTCTTGTGCCATTA
>DATIAI010000469.1:0-2118 GCA_035458065.1 Algoriphagus sp.
CTTCAGTAAGAATCTGATCAGCCTTTTTCATCTCCGACAGGGTAAACAATTGATCTTCGATATCATTCAAAACCAAGGTTGGCAAAGGTGCTCTCAAACCCAGAATTTCAGGAAAATCCAGTTCCTTAGGCAAGATCGGAACATATGACATCCAAGTATGGGTGTAGGATTTGTACATCAATAAATCGGTCCAAGTAGTCATAAAACCAACCGCAACAGCACAGGAAATCCTCGGATCAAGCCCGCCCAACATAACTGTCCGAAGTCCACCACCTGAAAGTCCTGCACATCCCAATTTTGTAGAATCCACATCCTCACGGGCTGCCAGAATACTTAAGGCCATCTGATCCTCAGCCAGAAAAACCGCCGGCCAACTTGTTCCTGCGCAAAAAAGCGATTTGGCCAAGATATGCTCGTGATTGGATGCCCATGTGTTATAATCTTGAATCTGTTCTTCGGTAACCAGACTGAAATCCGTGATGCCTTGGCGGATTGGGACAGGAACATCTTCAACCAAAACTCTTCTGCTTCCGAAAGCAAATGCATCGTGAACCATCACTACATACCCCTGCTTGGCAGCTTCATTGGCCCAAGCTCTTCCTTCGTAATAAGTGTTGTGATGATTTTGCACATAAGACGGAATGTCGGCTTTTGTTCTGCTGATTTTGTCCAAACCCAGGAATTTATTCCCGCCATGACAGTGCAAACCCAGAATTGCCGGTAGTTTTCCCGTGGCATTTTCGGGTTTCAAAATCACTGCTTTAGTAGGATTTCCACTTGGCAACTGATAGGTAATCTCTTCAAAAACCACTCCCTCAAAGGTCCCCGTTTGGTGGACTGTCACTTGTGGAATCGAGCCCAAATCCACCGCTCCCATACGCTCGGCAACAAGTTTCCTGGTAGCATCTCTCCAAGCATCTAGATCGGTAATTTCTGAATTCCGAAAGGAATGACTAGGTAACTTTTCAAGATTTAGGCTTTTAGCCCAAGGGCCATAAGACCCGATCATATTGAGTTCTTGTTGATTGTTCACAGCTAGCGCGGGGTTTATCGGTTGTGGGTTCGCATGCAGATCCAGAAGACTTCCACTCATGACTCCAAGCCCAGCCAAGCCGGACTTTTTTAGAAAATCTCTTCGGTCGTGTTGCATAGTTTTAGGGAAAAGCTAGAGGTAAGTTAAAGAAACAGATAGGAAATGCCAGCAGTGAGGTTTTTAAGCTCAACTCCCAAAAACCACCTTAACTTCCGCTAAAGCCATTTTTTTCACATTTTCATCATGAGGACTAATCGTTGTATTCCAGAGATACAGAGATTTCAATGACTTAATTTCGGCGATGGATTCCAAACCTTCAGTACTGATCTGGGTTCCATTCAGGTTCAAAACTTCCAGTTTGGTTAGGTTTTTTAAGGCTGAAATCCCAGAATCGGTAATCGGGTTATTTTCAATCCTCAGTCGCTGCAAATTGGAAAATTGAGAAATTATGGAGAGGTCTGAATCCTGAATTCCAGTTCCTGTCAGACTCAACCAGAATATTTGATCTTTGATTGGCAAAAGTTCCTTCAACAATTCGGAAGCCTGTCCCTTTGCGGATTCTTCTGGCAATACCACATCCATGGCTCCAGTTTCTTGGGAAAGAATCCTTACTCGGAAACCCATTTTCTCCAACTCCTGAATCATGATAGTATCGATCGCAGCAACCAGCATTTTCTCTGCTCCCAAGATGTTCAATTTGGGTTTTGCCCAATCGATCAATTCCTCATCCGCTTCCATCAGGGAAACCTTCGGATCTGCATTTCCCTTTTCGATCCACCAAGTTATCAATCGGATTTCCTCCTCGGTCAGTGGCTTTTTCCCCTCAGCAGGCATAAAATCATCGTGGTCAGATGGCAGTGTAACTCGGCGAATGAGTTCACTTTTTTCCGCATTTGCAGCCAAGATCACCGGACCGTTTTCCCCTCCTTTCAGCAGGGATTCGTAGGAACTCATATCCAATTCCCCTTTGGACTTCCCGGCCCTGTGGCAGCTTTGGCACTTGCTTTTCAAGACAGGCTGAATGACATCCGTAAACACCTCCGCCTCCTCGACACTCCCCAAAATCCGGCCTTTGCTTTCCTCCT
>DATIAI010000470.1:0-4268 GCA_035458065.1 Algoriphagus sp.
CGGGAATTAGGGTGAGGTAAAAAGCCAATTGAAAATTGGTTAGGATATTCGAGTGAAGTTGCAAACTCATTCACTCAGTCCGTAGGATAATTTGACTATTCCTGGAGGGGAGTGGCGGAAATGGATTATTTCGGCTCTTCCAAGTATTGCAGGGAAGAACTCATTGCCGAAATGGGAGCGGGGTACCTCTGCGGATATACGGGAATTGAGAATAACTGCTTGATTGAAAACCAGGCGGCTTACCTTCAGATTTGGATTGCGCAGCTCAAAAATGATAATCAGCTTTTAATTGAAGCGGCATCCAAAGCCCAGAAAGCGGTGGATTACATTCTGATGACCTGTCCGTTTTGAGGGAAAGGGGAGAAATCCCCTTTTTTGGTCATATTTGATCCGGACAATCCGGTAGTTCGAGGATCAGGTTTTTTTCTGTTCCGGCTGATTTGAGATCAAATCCAATTGAACTTTCACTCAGCATAACAGGATAGGAATTTCTTCCCAAATTCATGAAAAACTCCCATTTTCCGGATTGAATTCCTTCAATGACTTCCTCGATTTTTAGGCTCCAAACTTCCCCTAATGGATTTCTTCCCCCAATATGGGTGATTGCGGTCTCTCCTTTTTCGATGGCTTTGCAAGAACAAAGAATTTGGTACTTGATGGGCATGGCTTGAATTTAACTTTGGGCAGGTTAAGATAGGTTGAAACAATCCTTTTTTGTAGGATAAATATTGAATCTGAGGTTTACCTGCCGGGTAAGATTACCCCTTTCTCTTCCAACAAAGTCAGAAGGATTTCTGCCTCATCTTCCATTTTTTGGTCAATCAGGACTCGGATTGCCCTTGAAAGGGCAACAATTTGATGTCCTTTTTTCAAGCGGCTGATCGGTAAGTTCCCTTCTGAATCCTGGATGAGTTTTTCGGTTTTTATCCTGGATCTATTCTCCAGATCCAATAGATCCTCCAATAGGTAGCGAAATCTCATTGTTAATTTTATTGACATTTGATGCTTGTTTAATTAACAAAATAGAATCTTGGAAGAAAAGTCTTTTTGGAGGAAAAACAAGTATAGCTCAAATTGGAACCGGTTTTGTTCAGAAATGATAATCTTTTCCTTCACCCAAAATTAGAAAATGGAAACTCCGAATTGGAACCTTGTTATTGATAAGGCCCTGGAAATACTTCGAATGTCGGATAAAGGGTTTGTTCTCCTCGATATGTACAACAACTTAGTTACTCCTGAGGAGGCCGCCTTTAATAAGCTGGTTGTCACGCCATATAACGCTGCCAAATTCATTCAAACCCAGTTTTCGGCTTTAGGTCTGGATATTTCTGACAAACACGTCAGGATTAAACTGATAGCACTTTTGGAGGAATACGACCGGCTTCAGAAATCAAGAATCGGCGGGTAAAATGACAATTGATTTTCTAGGCTTCATAAAGCCAAGAACTGCAAAAGTTTTTAATTGCCCAACGGTCAGGAATTTCTTGAAAAACATGGTCAGGCCTCTTTGACCTGATAGAAGAAGTGGATTTCATAAGGTTTGAGGATGGTCAAAATATCGCTGATTCAGGTGCTGAAAACAAGGTTCTGTTTTTGTTTGGCTGCTTAATACCGGATCTTTCCCAATCAGAAATGTCAGTTTTGATGGTCACCTTTCCTGATGATTCCAAGTTGGAAGCTTTTCGGGTCATGGACCAGGTGCTGAATACCAGAGTTGATACCAATGTGCCTGAGGTTACAGTAGCGATCAAAGGATAAAGCTCATAAACTGCTGAAAGCAAGTTGGCCCCCTAAGACTCCAATTCGAAATTGTTTACTATATTAGTTTGAAGTAGCAGATTCACCCGTTTCCGGAGGAAACCTGAGGCATCCTAATGGAAAGTGCCTAGAGGTAATGTGAATCGGTGAGATCTTGATTTAACTTTTATTTTTATGCCTTCCCATTCAAGAAGTAGAATTACTCCAAAATCCCAACCCCAATCTGCTGATTTTTCCGTTAGTCAGAATTTGTCAAACTCTCCTTTCCAATTTCAGGACAAGAGACCTGAATCAGTCATTCAGCGGAAGATTGGTGAAATTGCCAACAGCAAAGTCTCGTCGGGTCAAAGAAACGATACAGGTTTGCCGGATAGCCTTAAATCCGGAATTGAGGGCCTTTCCGGGTATGCATTGGATGATGTCAGGGTTCATTACAACTCAAACCAGCCTGCACAGTTGCAGGCACATGCCTTTGCCCAGGGGAATGAAATCCACCTGGGGCCGGGTCAGGAAAAGCACCTCCCTCATGAGGCCTGGCATGTGGTACAGCAAAAGCAGGGTAGGGTAAAGCCTACTCTTCAGTTAAAGGCAGGGGTGGATGTCAACGAGGATTCCGGACTCGAGAGAGAGGCCGATGTGATGGGTGGTAAAGCCCTTCAAAGACAGGTTGCCCATAAAAGTTTACAAACTGGAAATACCGCTCAACCGGTAATCCAGCGGATAAAATCTGGCTACGATATTCAACTCTCTCCAAGCATGCAACATCTGGTGTCAGGTTTACAACGCAATGACGCTGTGGATCAAAGTAAAGTTGACAAGTTTGTTGATGCCTTAAAAAGGAAACAGATGGATTGGTATGAGGACACGACCTCTACGGTGTTAGAAAGTAACCAATGGAACAAAAAGGACATGGAAAATCCTTTTGGAGGAAAAGCCCCGATGACGGTCTGGCAATGTCCTAACTGTAAACAGCCCACAACCTATCAGGGCATCCATATGGGGCATATCACCGATTGGAAGCTGGAACTTAAAAAGGCGGGAGTTCAAAATATGCAAGAGGCACTTATGGTGTATAACAACCTGCTCAATTTGCGGGTAGAATGTGCAAGCTGCAATGTAAGTCATGCCTTTGAGCATAATCAGGACGGTAACTTCAAGGATGTTCCAACTCAAGAGGACTTTCTTGATGTAAAAGAGAAGCATAATTGGAGTATAAAAGAGGCAAAAGAAAAGCATAAAGAATTTTTAAAGGGCTATGAAGGGGTAAACCTGGACGAATACGAAAAAGACGAGGAATTTATGGACGAAAGCCCGCAGGAATATCCCGCCGAGTTTAGCTCAGTTCACCTTACCTCTGTAGGAAATATGGGAGCCAAAAGCGGCCTGATTCATGGAAGTACATTGGTCACCTTTACAGGTGAAAATCATCCGTTTTTTTCACATCTTCAAAAAGTTACAATTTACTTTTCTGACAGCCAGCACTTAAAACCAGGAGAGCAATATTGGCTGGATCCGAATAAAAGTAAACAAACACATTGATTGATTTAAGAATCATTGGGGTGTCATTTTTTTTCCTTACCTACCGGGGTTGCCCGCCCAATTAGTGGATTTCTCATGAGGAATTAGCTTTGGAACCAATTCCGGCCGGTGATGACAACCTAAGCCAATTTTTCACTCCAATTCGGGAGCTGTGTTTTATAAGTGGCTTTTTTCGGGGAAAATCGGATGAGGCAGAAAGTACCTCAGTTTGGACCAGGATCTCTAATTTACAACTGCTGATCGCCCTCTCATTCAGGAGAAGTGAAGGGGGCAGCTCTAAACTTACCGGAATTTCTGAGTTTACAACTGCTCGGTCGCACTCTCTATTAGGAATCCCGTGTTTTTCTCAGTATTGGAGAAGAGGAGCTGAACTTTGGCAACGAAGTGTATTAGAATTCATTCAAGGATACCCTTTCTAAATTACCATTTCTAAGACTTAAAGTAAAAGTCTATCCCCAGGTGGATCACATGGGAGCAGCTATTCCGGCTTTTGAAGATGCTCTGAGAGCATTGTATGGGATTAAGTTGGTAGAAAATTGACCAGACCCATTTTCCAGTGCAACTATGCTGTCCGGTTCAATTTATCGAGGAAGGAGGGATTGGCATCTCCGTTTGTGAACCGATGTAATCCTTCAGTTTTTTTTCCATTTCCTCTCTGGGTTTGGTAAGCCTGGTGTATTTGGACGAGCCGTCGAGACTGAAGATACTATCATTGAGGTAGACGTTTATTTCGGCGAGGCTCTTGTAGTACTCGGGATGCTGGTAGCATTCAATAGCATACAATATCTCATTGATATACCCCAAAGCACTTCGGTCGGCATCAGTGGAGTAAAGGGTGACGTCTTCCACGAGCCAGTCGATCTGTTTTTGGGTGATAGCTATCCCGTCTTCGACCAGCTGTAGGAGGAACTCCTCTCGGAATTTTTCCTGAATGTTGGGCAGATCTTTGGCGGTGATGTTTTCCAGGATCA
>DATIAI010000471.1:0-2177 GCA_035458065.1 Algoriphagus sp.
GATATTTTCTCCGAAAACTCTCCAAAGTAGGTCAAAGAACAGGGAAATCCCTTTTACATTTTCCAAATAATGATCTCACTCCTTTGGGGTTATCCTACATAAAAAACAAGTTTAAAGTAATAATCCTCTTATCCACGCCAAGTCGGTCAGGCACTTCGGGATTTAAAAGCCAGTATGGCTGTAATTATTATAGAATGGATTGGCTATGCATATATTTGAACCCCGCAAGGGGTGATATATTTCTTAAAAGCGATTTCCCTTGGGGAGAGGAAGACAAAGGAATTATTTTCGGGACCAAAGCGCAAAGGATTACAATTCCCATCCACGCGAAAAATCACCCAATTCAAATGAAATTCAAACCCTGATTGTTCATATGTCCCACTGATCGATCAACCCCCCTTTCCATGAATCTATCCCACCGAATAAAGGCTTTCGACGAACTCACCGTGCACGAGCTTTATGCCATCTTGAAATTGAGATCCGAGGTATTTGTCGTGGAACAAAACTGTGTCTTCCTTGATATGGATGACAAGGACCAAAAGTGTTACCACGTGATGGTATTTCTGAACGATCAGTTGGTCGGATACTGTAGGTTGGTGCCTGCGGGAGTTTCATATGCCGAGCAATCCATCGGTCGGGTCATCACCGCAGCGTCAGTAAGAGGGACAGGATTGGGAAAAGCAGTTATGGAATTAGGCATTCAAAATTGTCAGAAATTGCTTGGTTCTGGACCTATTCGGATTGGTGCTCAAACCTACGCGCTGGGATTCTATGCTTCCTTGGGTTTTGTCGCCGATGGAGAAACCTACGATGAGGATGGGATCGAGCATATCGAAATGGTGTGGGGGAAATAAAATGCCTTATTCCTTATGATGACTCGCTAGATAAAACCAATCCAAATGGCCTTTACAATTCCACTTAAAATTTTTTTAGCACTACTTCTCAAGCTAACTCCCTCAAATCCACCGGAACGACTCTAGACACTCCCGCCTCAATCATCGTAATCCCATAGATAATATCTGTGCTGGCCATGGTTCGCTTGTTGTGGGTAACGATTATAAACTGGCTTTCGGCACTGAACTTCTGGATGATCTGGTTAAACTTGTCGATGTTGGCGTCGTCCAGCGGGGCATCCACTTCGTCGAAGATACAGAAGGGCGCAGGCTTGAGCAGGTAGATCGAAAAGAGTAGGGAAGTGGCAGTCAGGGTTTTTTCCCCACCACTCAGTTGATTGATGGTCAATGGTCGTTTTCCCTTTGGTTTGGCGATGATCTCGATCGGGCTTTCCAGTGGATTTTCCGGATCGACAAGGGTTAGATCGCAGTCATCCTGCTCGGTAAAGAGAGAGCGGAAGACCTTGATAAAGTTTTCCTTGATCTTGGCAAAAGCATCCAAAAAGGTTTCCTTAGCCACCTGATCGATCTCCTGAATAGTTGCCAATAGGGATTCCTTGGCTCGGATCAGATCATCTCTTTGTGAGGTGATAAAGTCGTATCGGCTTTTGATCTCATCGTAGGCTTCCATCGCCATGGGATTGATCGGACCGATTTTCTCCAGTCTTTCCTTTTGCTTTCGGACGAGTTCGCGGAGCTCATCCTCTGCAAAATCAACGAATTCCGGATCCAATTCCCGGTTTTCTTCCATCAGCGCATCCAGATCCAGTTCAAACTCCACACTCAGTCGCTCTTTCATCCCGCTCATCTTGAGCTTGATTTCGTTGATGCTGTTTTGGAGTTCTTGGAGTAAGACGTCGAAACCTTCTTTGGATTTTTGAAGGCTACGAATCTTGGTATCGGTTTCATCAATTAGGCCACGGGCGCCGTAGTAATCCTTTTCTGCTTCAGTCACGCCCTGCTCGATGCTTTCCTTTTCGGAGTAAAGCTCAATCAGTTCGTCGTCTTTGACTTCGTTGTTGTCCAACAGGCTTTTAATCTCAGCATCCAAAGTGGCGAGTTCGGCCTGGGACTTTTCGATGCGCTCCTTGGAGCTTTCGAAGGCATTCTGCTTGAATTCTATTTCCTGGTCCAGGCTGTTTACGCGGTTGACTTGCTGGATGTAGGTGATATTTTCCTGATTAAAAGTCTGGGACTTCTCAGCCAGCTTTTTGTTTTCGGCTTCCACTTCCTCATTGACCAAAGCAAGGCCTTCCGACAATCCCTCAAATTGAGCTTTTTCTT
>DATIAI010000472.1:0-19341 GCA_035458065.1 Algoriphagus sp.
AAATCGATTGAAATTCTCCAAATAGCCTTCGGAGAAGTTGAGTATTTCAAGAAGTTTGGGCTAACCATTTATTTGTAATAACTTAGCCTGCCCTCAGGAAATTTTGACCTAAAGAGGCCTCCTGGGCTGTTTTTGAAATCAAACCTATACTCAAAATCAACAATACTTATGAGCAAGATTAAAGTAGGAATCAACGGATTCGGAAGAATCGGACGTCTCGCTTTTCGCGTAGCGCAAGAGAGAGAAGACATCCAGGTAGTAGCAATCAACGACCTGATCGATGTCGATTACATGGCCTACATGCTGAAATACGATTCCACCCACGGCCAGTTTAAAGGCACTGTCGAAGTGAAGGACGGTTCCCTGATCGTAAATGGCAACACCATCCGTGTCACTGCTGAAAAAAGCCCTGCGGCTCTGAAATGGGGTGAAGTGGGAGCTGATTATGTCATCGAATCTACCGGTATCTTTTTGACTAAAGAAACTGCACAAGGACACATCGACGCCGGTGCAAAGAAAGTAATCATGTCTGCACCGTCTAAGGACGATACGCCGATGTTTGTAATGGGCGTAAATGAAGACTCTTATACTTCAGACATGGTTTTCGTATCCAATGCATCTTGTACAACCAATTGCTTGGCTCCAATCGCCAAAGTATTGAATGACAACTGGGGAATCGAAGAAGGCTTGATGACCACTGTGCACGCGACTACTGCTACCCAGAAAACTGTTGACGGACCATCTGCAAAAGACTGGAGAGGCGGACGCGGTGCTGGCCAAAATATTATCCCTTCATCCACAGGAGCTGCTAAAGCAGTTGGGAAGGTTATCCCCGAACTCAACGGAAAATTGACAGGCATGGCATTCCGGGTTCCTACTCCGGACGTATCTGTGGTTGATTTGACGGTAAGACTGAAAAAGCCTGCAAAATATGCTGAGATCTGCGCCAAAATGAAAGAAGTATCTGAGACTACCATGAAAGGTGTACTCGGATATACTGAAGACGCCGTAGTTTCCAATGACTTCATCGGAGATCCTAGAACTTCCATTTTCGATGCGGAAGCTGGAATTCAGCTTTCAGATACATTTGTAAAAGTGATAGCTTGGTATGACAACGAGTGGGGCTATTCCAATAAAGTTGTAGACTTACTCGCTTACATTGCGAAAAAATAAACCTTTAAGGCCCCATAAATTTGGGGCCTTTTCTTTTTAATGGACAAAAAACCAAACTAACTCTGTCCGGTTAATCATAAAACATCTGACTATGTACCTTCCATTTTTTCCATTGAAGCTGGTGGCTTTTCCCGGAGAGGAGCTCAACCTACATATATTCGAACCTCGGTACAGAGAACTAATTGCAGATGTGGAGCAAAGCGGTTCCAGTTTTGGAATCTGTGTGTACATCAACTCCCTGAGTGGCTTTGGGACTGAAGTAATGCTGGAAAAAATCAACAAACGCTATGAAGATGGCCGTTTGGATATCCGTACCCGCGGCTTGAGAGCTTTCAAAATTCTGAGTTTTGATAATCCCATGCAGGGAAAATTATATGCCGGCGGGAATATTGCCTTCCTGAATGACGATCCAAAAATTACAGATGTCCTGCATCATGAGTTTGTTTTTTACTTAAAGGAAATGCTTCACCTGTTGAACTTTCAGGGGGAAGTTGACTTCGAAAGCGTAAATTCTTTCACCTTCACCCATAAGCTGGGGTTGAAGTTGGAGGAGGAATTGGAAATGCTTCAAATGGAGTCAGAACGTGAGCGGACTGAATACCTCATCAAACATTTTAAGCGAATGATACCAGTTATTAAGGCGGTAGAGCTCGCAAAGGAAAAAATCAAGCTAAACGGTCACTTCAAACATCTTGATCCATTGAATTTCTAAGCATAATTTCTCCCTAAACGATTCCCCCAGGAAATTCAATTGGAATACTACTAAATCCTTGTCAAGGTCATCAGTCTGAAATCCATTACTTTTCCATTTGGAATATCAAGCGCTTTCAGGGTGAGTTTACCAGCTCCTTTGTTCAACTTGATTTTGCCTAGGGTCATCTTTCCCCATTTTTGTTCGTAAGACTCTTGCCTGGGTGTCCGATCCTCATCAGCACCTATCAAATGAGGTTCAAAAAATGCCCCGATCCTTCCCTCCAAAGAATTTGCTCCCATACTAAGCTGAAGCAAAGATCCGATGGAATCCTCTTCACAGGTATAGTAGATTTCTACCTCAAACTCGCCCTCAGCCAGAACCTCAACCTCCCATGTAAGGCTATCGGAGACCGAAGTCCAATTGGTAAAAAATGAGCTGTTTGGAAACCGGTTTGAACGTTTGATCCCGCCATGACTTATCCCATCCCGGGCAGGAAGTTGGTTGAATTTAAATTCCGGGTGACCCAGTGGAAAGCTTCTCGTATCTACTTCGGGAAGCTCCGAATTAACCTCGGCAACAAAGGCTTTCTTTGCTGCAAACATCTTTGTATAAACTTCCGGATGAGCGTCCGACACCACTTCATATTGCCCCGGATCAGCTTGCAGGTCAAAAAGCTGATCCTTTTCGTCTAGAATAAAATTCTCATCCCTGACACTTGCCTTTTTTTCCCAATAGGAAAAAACAAACCGATTTTCCCAAGTTTCAGTCTTTTCAAAAAGTAGGGGGCTTAAATCCTTTCCATCAAGTTGCTTTGGCACCTGATATTCGATTTTGGCCATGGAGGCTAAGGTAGGCAGGAGATCGATCGCACTTGCTACTTGGGAAATGCGCTTGCCCGCATCCAGTTGTCCCTTCCATTGGATAAAGAACGGAGTCCGCACTCCACCCTCGTCAACGGATCCTTTTCTCCCTTTCATGTTGCCATTCCAGCGCCAGCCATTTGGCCCATTGTCAGAAAGAAAAACCACAATGGTATTCTCTAAAAGCCCAAGCTGCCCAACTCTCTCCATTAGCCGCCCAACATTCCAGTCGATGTTTTCAACCATTGCCAAGGCCGCTCGAGTATGGTCTAAGTCCTCCTGCGGGGAATAGCGGTGATTGCTGAGTTCCTTATCCTTAAATCTTTCCCAATAGGAAATGGGGACCTGCATGGGACTGTGTGGGGTATTAAAGGGTAAATAAAGAAGAAAAGGATTTTCAAGGTTTTCCTCAACAAAATCAATTGCACGGTCGGTCAGGTCATCAATAATAAACCCTTCCCCTGTAAAAATCTCCCCGTTGTGCTCGAGCATGGGATCAAAATAATTGCCCCAATGACCGGAACAAAACCCATAAAAATCATCAAAACCTCTTCCATTTGGATGGTAGGGAAATTGAGATCCGCTATGCCATTTGCCGTAAATAGCCGTGCGGTAGCCTTGGTTTTTGAACACCTCAGCCATAGTAACCTCATCAAGATCCATCCGCTCGCCACCCTCGGAGGTAGAATAGACCCCGGAACGGAAATGGTACCGCCCGGTAAGAAGCTCTGCCCGAGTCGGAGAACAAACCGGACTTACGTAAAATCTTTCGAAAGAAACTCCGTTTTGCGCAAGCTGGTCGATATGTGGGGTGGAAACTGCTGGGTTTCCCTTAATGCTCAAATCACCCCAACCTTGGTCATCTGTCAGGATCAGGATGATATTAGGTTGCTTCCAGCCAGAAAGGGAATCCGGGTCTATTATGGATGCAAAACAAGCCTTACTTGTTGCCAAAAGTACAAAGAGGGCTATCATTACAACCCGCAAAAAATCGCCAAATCCAATGCTGTTTTTCACCATGATTTTTTCAGAAAAAACAAGATAATACAATCCTTGGGAAGCCCCCAAAATCTTCCAACTCAATGAAAGCAATTTGAGCAACAGAAAAAAAAGTCGGGTCAGACTGTCCTCAGAAGTTTAAAAAAAACCAGGCCTTTCAGTCTGCTTTGGTGATCCCGCTGGGATTCGAACCCAGGACCCTCCCGATTAAAATCGGGATGCTCTGCCAGCTAAGCTACAGTTTGGAGGTTTTTGCTATCAGCGATTCAATATAAATCCTCGACTTCTTTTTTTTGATATCCAGTTCTCTCTTTTTGGCGGTGATTAGATCCTGGAATTCTTCCCGGTAGACAAGATCCCAAGGCTTTCCTACAGATGTAAATTTCGAATGTCCAAGATTATGCTCGTAAAGTCTTAGGTCAAAATCCTTGCATGCTCCGATATAGTATTTATCGAGTTTTTTGGAGTATAAAATGTAAACCCATGCCATAGAAAAAAAACTGGATTCCCCAAAAATTAGAAAAGCAGACCGTTTCCAGTCTGCTTTGGTGATCCCGCTGGGATTCGAACCCAGGACCCATACATTAAAAGTGTATTGCTCTACCAGCTGAGCTACGGAATCAGATGTTTTAAGAAAGCCTCTTTTAGCTTTCGACTTTCTACTCGAACCCAGAACCCTCCCGATAAAAATCGGGATGCTCTACCAGCTGAGCTACGGAATCGAATACCTACAAATAAAAAGCGGAACGTAATTCCGCTCATTTTTTTTGTGATCCGCTTAGGATTCGAACCTAAGACCTACTGCTTAGAAGGCAGTTGCTCTATCCAGCTGAGCTAGCGGACCTGGATGACTACTACTAGTCATTAATAAAGTCGGGGTGGCAGGATTCGAACCTACGACCTCCACATCCCAAATGTGGCGCGATACCGGGCTACGCTACACCCCGAAACTTTTTAAAACCTTTTCAACCGACACGTTTGCCAATTGAGAGATGAGAACCTACGGCCTTCCCGATTCCTATCGGGACGAGATACCGGGCTACGCTACACCCCGAAACTATTACTTTTTAACCCCTTGCGAGCTAAATTTGTGATCCCGCTGGGATTCGAACCCAGGACCCATACATTAAAAGTGTATTGCTCTACCAGCTGAGCTACGGAATCTTAAATCTTGCAAATTGACTCCCTAGCCTTGCTTTTTGCTAGATCATTGCCGTAATTGGACTGCAAATTTATGACTCTGATTTCTAAATGCCAAGCCTCAAATCAATCTTTCTAGCAAAACTTTCTATATTTTTTTTCCTATTTCTGCAAAGTATTCATTGTCAGGCCAATGTGCCCCAGTTAATAGTTGCAGATTCTTTGTTTCAGCAGAGAAGCTATAAGGAAGCAATGGAAATTTACCAGACAAATTACCAATTAGGTATTTATTCCCCTTCCATGCTCCTCAAAATGGCCTTTATATCAGAAGGCATTGGAGACAATGAAAACGCTACACTTTACCTTAGCAAATACTACGATCTAAGCCCAAACCCACAGACAATTACCAAAATCAAAAGCCTGACCGGGCAATCAGAACTCGTCGGTTATGAAGTCAGTGACGGAATGAGATTTGTACTTTTTCTGGTGGAATTCAAAGAAATTATAGTCGGTGCTTTGACTTTGGTTTTGATCATCACCTTGATATTCCTTTGGTCCAAAGGAAACAAGCTCACTGAGGCGAGGTTCTATTGGCCCTCAGTGTTTTTGATTGTCCTGATATTTGGTACCAATAACTTTCTAAATTCCCAAAATGCAGCTTTGGTGACTAATAGTCCCACCTTGATAGTTTCCGAACCAAGTGCAGGTGGGGAATTGGTCGATATGGTTGAGCCTGGTCACCGTGTAAAAATCAGAGCTTCCAAGGACATCTGGTATGAAGTGGAATGGAAAGAAAAAATTGCCTATATCCGAAAAGACAACGTCACCAGACTTTAAAATCACATCCTCTAAAAAAAATGAAAAAGCCCCGAAAATTTCCGGGGCTTTTTGGATTACAATTTTTTGATCGTCAAGTTTCGATAGTGTACCACATCTCCGTGGTCCTGTAGGGCAATCTTCCCCTTTTTGTATTTCGCAAATCCTGGCATATCCTTAAACTTGCTGCCTGCAACCAAAGCATCCCACTCAGGGGTCCATAGCGTCGTGGAAACTACTGTTGTACCGTTGAGAATCAAGTCCAGCTTGCCTTGATTTACTATTACCTCGGCTTGGTTCCACTCACCTACCGGCTTCACTTTCTCCTCACTGCTCACGATCAAATCATACAAATCTCCAGCACGATGACTGATAATTTTGGCATCAGGATGGCCATTATTATCTAAAACCTGCATTTCTGGACCTGTATGATAAGTATTGGAAAATTCTGGTGACTCATGGACAAGGAAAATAATCCCGCTGTTTCCGTTTGGAGAGATCTTCCATTCACATTTGAAATGAAAGTTTTCAAATTCCTCATTGGTCACAATGTCTCCGCCATCGCCATCCTGCCAATTTTCTTTGTTGGCAGCATCTAGATATAGCTCACCATTTTCGACCTTCCAGGCTTTTCCTACTTCTCCTCCACCATATTTCGACCAACCGTTTAGGGTTTGTCCGTCGAAAAGCGGGATCCACTCCTCCACAGGAGCAGCTACTGTTACAGAGTCCACAGATGTTGCTTCTTCCTTTTTAGGCGCGGAACAAGCTGCAAGAAGACCTGCAGCTGCCCACATTGCCAAATAGCCTTTTCTCATGATTTATTTTTTGAGAAGCAAAACGTATCGAACCATGTCTTTAGCATCTTCTTCAGTAAGGGCCGGATGTGGAGGCATCGGAACTTCGCCCCAAACACCCACTCCACCTGCGATGACTTTAGCGGCAAGCATGCTTACGTTCTCTTCTGTACTTTCATATTTTGCTGCCACCTCTGCATAAGACGGACCAACGATTTTTCTTTCCACCATATGACAGGTGGTACAATCTGAGGCTTTAAGTTTTTCCAGGCCTTTGATATAAATAGGATCATCCTTGTATTTGTCTTCAAGGCTGATTTCTTGGGCCGGGGCAGCTGCAGGAGCTGATGCCTCTGGAGCGGCTGTTTCAGTAGCTTTTTCTCCTCCTCCACATGCAAATGCCAAACCCGCCAAAGCGAGCAGTCCGAGGTTTAATGGTTTTGTAATTTTCATTGTTTATTAGTTTGGGTATTTAAATTCCTAAAATTTTTCTGTTAAATGCTTCATCAGCTCCGGTTCCTGCAAAATCATCAAATGCTTTCTCGGTAACTCTGATAATGTGACTGTCAATAAATGGCGCACCTTCGGCAGCACCCTGTTCCGGATGCTTAATGGCACACTCCCATTCCAATACAGCCCATCCACTGTAATTGTACTGCGAAAGTTTGCTAAATATTCCTGCAAAATCAACCTGTCCGTCACCCAAAGATCTAAAACGGCCGGCTCTTTCTACCCATCCCTGGAATCCGCCATAGACACCCTGTCTCCCAGTTGGATTAAATTCCGCATCTTTCACATGGAACATCTTGATCCGATCGTGGTAAAAATCAATGAACTGAAGGTAATCCAGGCACTGAAGCACAAAATGGCTTGGGTCGTAAAGAATATTTGCCCGCTTGTGTCCGCCGACTTTTTCGAGGAACATTTCAAAGGTAATACCATCATGCAAATCTTCCCCGGGATGGAGTTCATAACAAACATCCACACCAAAATTGTCAAATTCATTCAGGATCGGAAGCCATCTTTTTGCCAGTTCGGTAAAACCAGTTTCCACCAAACCGGCAGGTCTTTGTGGCCATGGATAAACAGTATGCCACATCAGTGCGCCGGAAAATGAAGCACAAGCTGTGAGTCCAAGGTTAGCAGACGCTTTTGCTGCATATTTCAATTGCTGGGTCGCCCACTCAGATTTTCCTTTCAGATCCCCTTTCAGGTTAGCGGGTGCAAAGCCGTCAAACAATTCATTGTAGGCCGGGTGAACCGCCACCAACTGACCCTGCAGGTGGGTAGAAAGTTCGGTGATCTCCATTCCCGTATCTTCCACGATTCCTTGGATCTCATCCGCATAGGTTTTGCTTTCAGCGGCTTTTTGCAAATCGATCATTCTGGAATCCCAGCTTGGAATCTGAATTCCTTTATATCCAAGGTCAGCCATATATTGGCTGATGTTTTTCAGATTGTTAAAAGGCGCTTTATCATCGGCAAATTGCGCCAAAAAAATTGCCGGACCTTTAATTGTTTTCATGTGTTTAGATTTTGTTTTTTAAGGCCATATGGAATCTCACATTTTGTCCCACTCCCGAAAACTAACGGAGCTAGGTCATGCTCAATTTCATATTGGTTATGGGTTTGATTTTGAGCCAAAATTATTTTTCTACAATAAAAGGAGTCCATTTCATTTCGGACTTTGTGCTGCTGAGCACGTGGTCGATGAAAGCCATCCCTCGGATGCCATCTTCGATTCCTGGATAATCTTCCCATTCCCATTTGGGCTTTTGACCTTCACGGTCAGCATAAATGCATCGGGCGAAATTTCGGTATAAGTTTCCAAAAGCCTCGACATAACCCTCCGGATGTCCTGCCGGAGTTCTGGTATTTTCCTTTGCCAAAGACCCCAAGTAACCTGTGCCTGCCCTGAAAATCTGGGGAGGCTGATTTGGAAATCTAACTGTCAATGAATTATTGAGTTCTTGCTCCCATTCCAAACCGCCTTTTTCACCATATACTCGCACCTTCAAATTGTTTTCACATCCTGTATCAGTCTGGGAAGCCATCAATACACCTGACGCTCCATTTTCAAAGCGGAGCAAAACCACCCCATCGTCATCGATAGGCCGACCATCGATCTTGATATACAAGTCTGCGCAAAGCTGGGAAACTTTTTCTCCTGTGATGTATTCAGCCATATGAAAAGCATGAGTTCCGATATCTCCCATACAGCCAGCCAGGCCATTTCGGGCCGGGTCGGTTCTCCATTCCGCCTGTTTGTTGTTTTCAGTTTCCAAAAGTTTGTAAAGCCAACCTTGTGGATATTCGACATAGACTTTGCGAACCTTTCCGATTTGGCCTTCAGCAATCATCTGTTTCGCCTGCTTGATCATCGGATACCCGGAATAGGTGTGAGTCAACAAAAAGCGTCTGTCTGAATTTTTGACGATATGATAAAGCTCTTTTGCTTCTTGATAATTCAGTGTCAAGGGTTTGTCCAGCGCCACGTGAAAGCCACTTTTCAATGCTTTCACTGTCGGGTCAAAATGCACATTGTTCGGAGTCACGATGGCGACCACATCCATTCGCTGACCTTCGGGTAGCATGGATTCTTTTTCATACATCTCATCATAAGAGCCATAAACTCTTGTGGGATCAAGCATTAATTCTTCTCCACGTTGTTTGGATTTGGCAGGGTTGGAGCTGAAAGCGCCGCATACCAGTTCGAACATCCCGTCCATCAGCGCACCGTTTAAGTGGATCGCACCGATAAAGGAACCCGGCCCTCCGCCTACTAGTCCGAGTTTCAATTTTTTAGCTGTTGACATCGGTCAAAAGATTAGTTTATCAGGTTATTTGAGTTGAAAATTTTAAATAAGAATGGGAATTTCTGGGGTTCCTGAGAGTTAGGTTGCTAGAATATGATCAGTTGTCACATTGGGTTATGAGTGGCTTTGACAAAACTTTTAAGCCCCTTTCTTAGGAATCTCAAAGGAGATGCTTAAAATACGGCAAAAAGCCCAAATTCTAAATTTCAAGTAATAATTTCAATTTTTCACCCAAAAACAACCTATGAATTTCTCCACCAAGTTTCGCCTTTCTCTGATGATGTTTATGGAGTTTTTCGTTTGGGGATCGTGGTTTGTGACTTTGGGGACATTTCTCGCAAATAATCTTCAGGCAAAAGACCAGGATATCTCGTTGGCTTTTGCCACGCAATCCTTTGGGGCGATTATCGCACCTTTTATAGTAGGGCTGATTGCTGATCGGTATTTTCATGCCCAGCGAATCCTCGGGACAATCCATTTGTTGGGAGCGGGATTGATGTATTTACTCTATTCCTCGACAGACTTTTCGAGTTTCTTCCCGGTATTGCTGGGGTATATGATCCTGTTTATGCCGACCTTGGCTTTGGTCAATTCCATATCGTTTAACCAGATGAAAGATCCCGCGAAGGAGTTTTCTGTGATCCGGGTTTGGGGCACCATCGGCTGGGTTTCAGCGGGAATGCTCATCTCCTATTTGGCCTGGGACAGCCAATCCGGTCTTGCCGAGGGTCTTCTCAAAAACACCTGGATCATGGCTGCTATCGTTTCGGTTTGTCTGGGGCTTTACAGTTTCACACTGCCTGCCACTCCACCCAAAGCCAAATCCACCGGAGAATTTAGACTTTCAGAAACTTTGGGATTGGACGCTTTGGCTTTGCTGAAAGACCGGAATTTTGCAATCTTCTTTCTTTCTTCAGTCTTGATCTGCATCCCCCTGGCGTTCTACTACCAAAATGCAAGTCCTTTTTTGACCGAGATTGGATTAGAAAACTCTACGGGAAAAATGGCCTTGGGCCAGGTTTCGGAAGTCCTGTTCATGCTTGCTCTTCCGATATTTTTCTACCGCTTTGGACTTAAAAAGACGTTGGTGGTAGCGATGCTTGCCTGGGCGGTCCGATATGTACTTTTTGCTTTCGGAGACGCTGACTCAGGGATGTGGATGCTGATGACCGGAATCGTCCTCCATGGAATTTGCTACGATTTCTTCTTTGTGAGCGGGCAGATATACACGGACTCACACGCTGGTGAAAAATTTAAATCTTCTGCCCAAGGGCTAATCACCCTTGCTACCTATGGCATCGGCATGCTTATCGGCTTTTGGGCCGCAGGCCAAATCTCCAATTATTACCTCGATTCGACCGGACTTCATGCGTGGAAGTCAATTTGGTTAATTCCTGCTGGCATTTCCGTTTTGGTTTTACTATTTTTCATTTCTTTTTTCAAAGAAGAAAAAGTGAAGCCTCACCATTAAACCCCAGATAACTATGAATTTTGACTCAAGCAGAAGATCCTCCTTTAAGAAAATGCTACTTGGAGGAGCTGCGATGGGCACTTTAGCATCTTTCGACTGGAAAGACGGACAAGCCCCCCTTCAACTTAAAGGCAACATCAAACACGGTGTTTGCGCCTGGACCATGCCTTCTCTCAGTTTGGATGAGCTATGCGTAGCTGTCAAAAAAATCGGTTTCAATGCAATCGATCTGGTAGGCCCCAAAGGCTGGGACACACTCAAAACTCATGGTGTCGAATGCTCCATGTGCAACGGGGCAGAGCTTGGAATTCCAAAAGGCTGGAATGATCCTCAATACCACGAGCAACTGGTTAAAAACTACACCGAATTGATTCCTCAAGTAGCCAAATACGGTTATAAAAATCTCATCTGTTTCTCAGGAAACAGGAATGGGATGGATGACGAAGTGGGATTGCAACATTGTTCGGAAGGGTTGAAAAAAATCATGGCAGTGGCCGAAAGGCACGGCGTGATTATCCAGATGGAACTGCTCAATAGTAAAGTAAATCACAAAGATTATATGTGCGACCTCTCTCCCTGGGGTGTGGAACTTTGCAAAAGAGTCGGTAGTGAAAACTTTAAATTACTTTTTGATATTTACCACATGCAAATCGATGAGGGAGATCTTATCCGAAGCATTCAAACAAATCACCAATATTTCGGTCATTATCATACTGCTGGAAACCCAGGCCGAAATGAACTGGATGAAAACCAGGAAATCAACTATCCGGCTGTCATGCGAGCAATAGTGGCAACAGGCTACACCGGATTTGTTTCCCATGAATTTATCCCCAAATCTGAGGATAAAATCGCCGCATTGGCTCACGCTGTGCAGGTTTGTGACGTGTAACTAATTAAACCAAAATACCCATTATTATGGCAAATGAAGCGTATGACGCAATCGTAGTTGGGTCAGGAATTAGCGGTGGATGGGCCGCTAAGGAGCTGACGGAGAAGGGGCTGAAAGTATTGCTCCTGGAGAGAGGCCCAATGGTCGAACACGGAAAAGATTACAAATCTGCTACCCTTAACCCTTGGGAAGTTCCTCATAGAGGAAGAAGAACTCAAGAACAACTGGAAAATCACCCCAACCTCAGGAGAGATTATGTACTCAATGAACTGAACCTGGATTGGTGGGCCCACGAAAGTGACTCTCCCTATGTTGAGGAGAAGCCTTTCACATGGTTTAGAGGCTATCAGTTAGGAGGAAGATCTCTACTTTGGGGAAGACAATCCTATCGCTGGGCAAATGTTGACTTTGAGGCGAACGCAAAAGATGGAATAGCTGTAGACTGGCCAATCCGATACAATGACATCGCTCCATGGTATAGTTATGTGGAAAAATTCATAGGGGTGTCCGGTTCCAAGGACGGGCTGGACATTCTACCTGATGGTGAATTTCAGCCACCTATGCCAATGAACTGTGTGGAGGAGGCTGGTGCTGCCAAAATCAAAGAGCACTATAAAGGTGCAAGAACATGGACCATAGGCCGACCAGCAAACATTACCCAACCGCTTCCCGGACGTCCAGGCTGCCAATACAGAAACAAATGTTCGCTGGGTTGTCCTTTTGGAGGATACTTTAGCACTCAGGCTTCTACCCTGCCTGCAGCACAAGCCACCGGCAATCTTACCCTTCGTCCTTGGTCAATCGTTCGTCGATTGATCTATGACAAAGACACCAAGAAAGCGACCGGAGTGGAAGTACTTGATGCCGAAACCAATCAGACTGTGGAATATGACGCTAAAATCGTCTTCCTGTGTGCTTCAGCATTTAATTCCACAGCCATTCTGATGAGAACCGCCACTGACATTTGGCCAGGTGGACTGGGTTCAAGCTCCGGAGAATTGGGCCACAATGTAATGGATCACCATTTCCGCTTAGGCGCAAATGGAACAATGGAAGGTTTCGAAGACAAGTATTACTTTGGCAGAAGACCTACCGGACTTTATATTCCGAGATTCCGAAACCTGAATGGTGAAAAACGTGATTATATCCGGGGATTTGGCTATCAGGGTGGTGCAAGTAGAAGCGGCTGGAGCAGAGATGTAGCCGAACTTGGATTTGGTGCACCGATGAAAGATGCCTTGGTAGAACCGGGACCTTGGTCGATGGGAATCACTGCCTTCGGAGAAATCTTGCCTTACCACGAAAACACTATTAAGCTTTCCGACTCTGTGAAAGACAAGTGGGGAATGGAAGCCTTGGTCATGAATGCAGAGATCAAGCAAAACGAGATCAACATGCGTAAAGACATGATGGCCGATGCTGCTGAAATGCTTGAAGTGGCAGGTTTCAAAAATGTCAATACCTATGACGCAGGCTATACTTTCGGTCAGGGTATCCACGAAATGGGAACTGCCAGAATGGGTCGAGATCCAAAAACTTCGGTCCTCAACGGTAACAACCAAGTGTGGGAAGCGAAAAACGTGTTTGTAACAGATGGAGCATGTATGACTTCAGCTGCTGCGCAAAACCCATCTCTGACTTACATGGCGTTGACTGCAAGAGCGGCGGCTTTTGCAGTGGATGAATTGAAAAAGATGAACCTCTAATCTGAGAAAGACATGACTGTAATGAATAGAAGAGACGCACTGAAAAGCGTCGTCCTGATGATGGGAGGTACAATGATCGGTGCCACAGCCATCCTCACCGGTTGCTCACCTGAGCGACAGCTTAAGGACCTGAATTTTACTCCGGAGGATCTTGCCTTTCTGGATGAAATCGGTGAAACCATCATTCCAACCACTGATACTCCTGGGGCAAAAGCCACAAAAATTGGAGAATTCATGATCATGATGGTAAAAGATTGCTACGATGCCGACCAGCAAAAAGCGTTTATCGATGGATTGAATAAGCTGAGCGCGGACTTCAAGGCTGAAAAAGGCGCTGACTTCATGG
Source organism: Algoriphagus sp. (assembly GCA_035458065.1). Classification (GTDB taxonomy): domain Bacteria; phylum Bacteroidota; class Bacteroidia; order Cytophagales; family Cyclobacteriaceae; genus Algoriphagus. The sequence goes on from DATIAI010000472.1 coordinate 13,708, forward strand.
AGGCCAGCTCTGAGGACCGACTTGCATTCCTAAATTCAATGCAGGAAAAATTCAAAGCCAGCGGAGAGGCCAGAGAACCAATCGTAATCAACATGCTACGTGACTTGACTGTGTTGGGATACTTTACATCAGAAATCGGAGCAACCCAAGCCCTTCGCTATTTGGAAACACCCGGTCGATACGATGCTTGTATTGATTATAAAAAAGGTGACAAAGCCTGGGCAACCTAAATAATAAATAAGTCTTTTACCAGCCTGCCCCTACGGAGGCAGGCTTTTTCTTTCAATCAAACATGAAAAACCAACGAAGAAAATTCATTCAAATGGGGGCAATGCTCGGAATGGGAGCGGCATTTATGCCCTTGCAGTTTTGTGCAGCACCAAAAAAAGAAGAGGAAACAATAGCTGATTCTCCGGAAACCAAATCCAAACTGAGCAGTTTTGGTATCCAACTTTACTCCGTAAAAGAAGACATGGCACTGGATGCTCAGGCAACCATGAGATCTTTGGCGGGCTACGGTTACAAGCAGTTCGAAGGATTTGACGGAGGCAAAGGAATTCTCTGGGGAATGCAGCCTGCAGAATTTAAATCTTTGATGTCAGAAACCGGGGTGAGCATGGTGGCTTCCCATGCCAATGTTTTTGAAAATCTCGATGCACAGGCTGCCCAGGCAGCGGAAGTAGGTATGAAATACCTGATTTGCCCTTGGATCGGACCACAAAAATCCCTTGACGAATACAAGAAGAAAGCGGATGAGTTTAACCAAATCGGCGAAAAACTGAAAGCTCATGGAATCAAATTCGCTTACCACAATCACGATTACACATTTGTCACTCAAGAGGGGGCTCTACCCCAGGATATATTGATGGATAATACTGATCCAGCTTTGGTGGATTTTGAAATGGACATTTACTGGGTACATGTCGCCAATGCAAAACCTGCCGAATATCTCGCCAAATACCCTGGTAGATTCAGACTTTGCCACCTAAAAGATGCCGAAGCAGGAACAGGCGATCCACATCAAAGAGGTGTTCTTTTAGGTGCCGGAGAAATCCCTTACGCAGATCTGATCAAGCAGTCTCAGGGATTGGGAATGGAGTATTTCATTGTGGAGCAGGAAAGATTTCCAACAGGCACTCCAATGGAAGCTGCGGCTGCAAATGCCAAATACCTTTCAGCCTTGGAATATTAAATCATTCCCCGGTTACTTTCTGACTTTCTGAACAAAAGCAGGAACATCACCACCACCAAAATAATCAGCAGAGCCACCTCAAACTGCGCCCAGATCTGGGATCGGTTGATCAGGACTTTGGCTTTGCTGATTAATTTCCCCCCTTCTTCCATCTGAATTTTACTCAGGTTTTGAAGGTCTTGCCGGGCCCGGCTGATTTTTTCATCATAGATTTTTACTTGATCCCGATTAACTCCAGAGGAGTCAGAATACAGCAGATCATAGCTTTTGATATTTAGATCACTCTCAATAATCTTTTTGAAATCTGAAAGGTATGTAGCCTCTTGGTCGGTCAAATTGGTTGCTTCAAAAGCAATGACAATCTCTAAAATTGTTTTTTCATGCCCGGAGATTTCATTGATCACCTTGGAGTAATCGTAGTCAATATTACAGTGGTCGATCAGTTTTTGGATCTGAAACAGACTTTCTGAAATCTGAAAAATATACCCCTCCACTACCAACCTGTCGTTGTAAACCTCGGTAAAAGTTTGGCTTATCGTCCTGAAGGATTGCCTTTCAAGGAGATTTTTGCCATAAAGTAACAGCAGTAAAATTCCAATGATGATCAAGGCGCGAACTTTTCTTCTTCTCAGGATAAAATCTTTCATGGGTAGTTAGTAATTCTGAAAACGTCAACTTCTAAATAAGGCACATTCTAAGACATTACAAACAAATACTGTGCTTTTAACCCGAAACACTTGATTCTACTTCAAATTCAAGGTTTTTTGTCATAGACTCTTACATAATCCACTTCCATCCTTTGGGGCCAAATCTTAGCATCTACCCCCTTTGCTCCTCCCCAGTTTCCTCCCACTGCAATATTCAAAATCAGGTGAAAAGGTTGATTAAAAGGCCACTCCTTGTAATCCTTTCCTGTGTTTTCGAAAGTGAAATACTTTTCGCCATCAATAAAGAAATCAATTTTTTCCTTAGTCCAGTCAATGGCGTAGATATGAAATTCTTTGGAAAAATCAGGCACCATTTTCTGAGCACCCTTTTGGGTTCCAATGGAATGATTGAAAGCCTCTGTATGCACAGTCCCATGAACCTTTCCGGGATCATACCCCACATGTTCCATAATATCGATTTCACCATTTTTTGGCCAACCTCCATGCCTGTTTTCCTCAGGAAGCATCCAAATGGCAGGCCAGGTACCCACTCCTTCCGGCAGCTTGGCTCTGACTTCGATATACCCATACTGCCAAAAAGCTTTCCCTTTGGAGACCATCCTAGCAGAAGTATAACCTTTGGGATGTGAGCTATCCTGAAGGGCCTCGATGATCAGAATTCCGTTTTCTATTCTCGAATTCTTCAAATCAGCATTTGAATAATACTGGAGCTCATTATTTCCCCAACCATGGTCTCCGATATCATAACTCCAATTTGCAGGATCAGGAAGACCGTCAGATTTAAATTCATCTGCCCATAATAGTTTTGCTCTAGAAGGATCCTGAGCTAAGCAGTAAAAACTGATAAAATTGGCAAGAAGTATAAACAGGGTGTTTTTCATAGCTAATCCGGAGAATTGGAAAATACAAAACTTTCGCAAATTCACTGGGTTAGCCTGAAAGAAAGAACCAAAACGCTAAGAAGAAAACCTTTCCTCCTCATTCAAAAATGGTAATTTAGCAGTGTATATAAACCCAAAATCATGGCCTACTACTTCAGATTAGGACAAATACCTCCCAAAAGACATACACAATTCCGACAACCCGACGGGAGCTTGTACAAGGAGGAATTGGTGAGCTCAAAAGGCTTTTCCGGCATTTACTCCAACCTTTATCACATTTATAATCCCAACGAAGTCAAATCCATCGGGACTCCAAAACCCTACAGTTGGGAAGCGGCAAAAGAACACGGGTTGAACCAAACCCATCTGAAAACCTCAGACATTGAAACAACCGGGGAAGATTACCTTAGTGCCCGAAGAATGCTCATGATCAATAATGACGTGATGATGGGTATTTGTTCTCCCAGAAATCGCAAAATGGATTTTTACTTCAAAAATGCCGATGGAGACGAGATCATCTACATTCATGACGGAGAGGGAATATTATACTCTCAATTTGGAAAGCTAGAAGTGAAGAAAGGGGATTATGTCGTGATCCCACGTACCACAATCTATCGCTTCGAATTTGCAGAAGAAGGTCCCTTGAGGTTATTGGTCATTGAATCGCATGGCCCTATCGAAACCGTAAAAAGATATCGAAACGAAGTAGGGCAACTCCTGGAACATTCGCCCTATTGTGAGCGCGACATCCGGCCACCCCATGAATTGCAGATCGAAACCGAAAAGAAGGATTATCTCGTCCAGATCAAAAAGCAGGGCTTTCTTCACCAATACACCTATGGACACAGTCCTTTGGACATCGTGGGATGGGACGGATACCTTTATCCTTATGCCCTTTCTATCCATGACTTTGAGCCGATCACCGGCCGAATCCATCAGCCACCACCAGTTCATCAAACATTTCAGGCTTGGGGTTTTGTGATCTGTTCTTTTGTTCCAAGATTGTTTGATTACCATCCGCTGTCTATACCTGCTCCATACAATCATTCCAATATCGATTCGGACGAAGTGCTCTATTATGCTGAAGGGGAATTTATGAGCAGAAAAGGAATTGACCGAGGATCGTTTACCATCCACATGGGAGGTCTGCCGCATGGTCCTCATCCGGGAACTGTTGAGAAATCTATCGGGGCCAAAGAAACCCATGAATATGCGGTTATGTTGGACACACACCGGCCACTGTTTATCACAACCGACGCTTTGGAATTTGTGGATAAAAACTACCCCATGAGCTGGACAGAATAAAGGAAAAAGGCGTGATTTTTAAAAGATCACGCCTTTTTTCACATTCCAAGAAATCGCAATTCCTCCTCAAGTGACATATCCTTGTGCTTAATCAGCTGGCGTTCAATGAGGTTTTTTTCGGTGGAAAGTTTGCTTACGCTGACCGAATGGGCATGAAAGTTTTCTTCCCATTCCACTTCTTTTCGAAATCCTTCCAGCTTCAAACGAGTGGAAATCAAGGATTGAACTTTCTCTGCAAGTTCGTTTACAGACATATTCCCGGGTAGTTTGATCAACAAATGGATATGGTCCGCCAAAATTTCGAAGGAGCCCTGATGATCGGGTATTTCGGAGATAAATTCTGCAATTAATTTTCGAATCACAGGGATCATCTGATCATCAAATACAGCACGGTGTTCTTTGGTGCTAAATACCAGATGAGTCCATATTTCAGAATTTGAATGGCGCATTTTCATCAAACAGGTGATATTGAATTTAAATAAAATCCTGATGACGGAAGGGGGCTAAGTTAATATTAATGAATTCCAGAGCTAGATTTTGAAAACAAAAAAGTCACCGATCCCTAAAACCGGTGACTTTTTTCTGCCCATCCAAGGCTTCTCATTAATCCACAATTTCAGATATGGGTTGACCATCTGCTCCGTTGGGATACTTTATTTTCAGCAAAACAGAAACTGTCGGTGCAATATCTGTAATTGATGTTAGCCTTGAGCTGGATCCATGCTTTACTCCCCATCCAAAAAACAAAATCGGAACATTGGTGTCGTAGTTGTAAGGAGTCCCATGGGAAGTGCCTCTTGGCCCTCCAGTCAGCCAGGCCGGCTCCAATACCACCAACAAATCCCCGGAATACTTGTGGTTGTACCCCATTTGAAGCAAATGAGCCCTACCATAGGAATACTCCCTTGTCCTCATATCTTCCGCAGTATAAACCTCTTTGATCCCATTGAACCTGAGCATCCAATCCGCCAAATCCCGCTGTAAGGCTATAAAATCAACTTTTTTCTCATTTGCCAGCTCTCTGTTTAAAAAGACCTGATCTCCGGTAAATTTCAAGATCCAATCCCCTTGTCCGTATTTTGCATTGGTATATCCCTGAAGCTGTCCGAAGATATAGCCAGGATTTAGATTTCCGGCAGGGACTCTTTCACTGATCATATGTGTAGCCACATCCGCTACTGCGTGATCTGCTGAAAGAAACACAAGGTATTGTCCTTTTCCGTAGGTGTTATCCAGGTGGTTTAACAACTTTTCTAAATCCCGATCCAGCCTCAGATAATTGTCCTCCACCTCCACAGATGCGGGACCAAACCTGTGCCCGATGTAATCCGGAGAAGAAAAACTGACCGCGAGAAAATCCGTAACGTCGCTCTGACCGAGTTTTTCCCCCTCAAGTGCTGCAAGGGCAAAATCAAGTGTTAGACTGTTTCCATATGGAGTGGCGGCAATTAGTCCATATCCTGTGTTGGCTTCCCTGAGCGAATCTAAATGATAGGGAAAAGTTGGTGTTTGCTTGCCCACGGGAACCCCTTCAAAATCGTTGTTATCTGAAATGCTGTTTACATAGGTGTCCAAAGGAAACAGTGTC
>DATIAI010000473.1:0-3060 GCA_035458065.1 Algoriphagus sp.
GGACTTTACTGAAGACCAAGGACGATCTCCTTTGGATTTCGGGTTGGGAACCACAAACAGAAAATCAGGTATTATTTCAAGTATCAACACTTCAAAACCAATTTCATCATACAGAAACTGGAAGCAGGGTGGTCACTTTTGCCCAGGGGTCTGATAATGGAATTTGGATTGGGACCGACAAGGGTCTTGTTGGACGAGAGCAAGATGAGGGAACAGCTAGTTTTTTCACATTTGTTCAACGCACAATAGGATCAAAATTCATTACCGATCTAAGTTTTAATGAGCAAGGGAATTTATGGGTGACGACGCTTGGAGGGCTTTACTTTTTTGACAGAAAGTCAAGGAACACCACCTTCTTCGCCCCAAATGATAAGGACGCAGAGAGTTTATCCTCCTTTGCGGCAATTTCAGTGCTGCCCTTGAAAGATGGAACTGTTTGGATTGGCACCAATAATGGCCTTGATGTACTAAATACAAATATTGGGAAGATCAAGCATTTCAAACATAACGGGGATGATTTGAAAAGCTTGAGCTCCAACACAATTTTTGATCTATTCCAAGATTCAAAAGGAAATATCTGGGTGGCTACCGATAAAGGGCTGGATCTTTTTGAGTCAGAATCCGGAAATTTCAAACGCGCATTAAGTAAGGCAGGGGCATCTATTATCAGTATTTTCGAGGATATCAAACAGCGAATTTGGGTCAATTCTTACAGAGCAGGACTTTTTTTGTTTGATCAGGAAACTGAAGTTTTCAACCCATTTTTTGACGCTACTGGATTGATCACCGACAATATGCTGATCAAGGGAATCACAGAGGATGGATCTGGATTTTTGTGGCTAAATACGGATATGGGATTTGTTAAGCTGGATCCTGAGACGAATAACGCAGTCTTGTTTGGTCAGAGTTGGAAGCATACTTCGGAAAATGGTTATAACTCAGTAAAGACTTTTATTTCCAAAAAAGGAGAAATCTTCACCGGTGATGGATCCGGATATTTTCACTTCTCCCCTCAGGAGCTGGAAGCTCAATACTCGGTGCATCCGCTTCCGTATTTGACAAAGTTTTTTTTGGCCAATACAGAACTTGTGCCCGGGACAACCAAAATTTTACCTTCTCCACTTAATGAAACCGAGCAAATTATTCTTCCCTATAACCAAAACACCATTTCCCTTCAATTTGGCAGTATAGATTACATGACCAGCGAATCTGAGAAAAACATCCTATTCAAACTGGATAATTACGATCAAAATTGGAAAAGTGGGAAGGCTCATGTAGCGGAATATTTTGATTTGCCTCCCGGCGAATATGTGTTTCATGTCAAAGCAGCCAACCGGTTTGGGAAAGTGGGACAGCGTTCTCTTTCCATCACAGTGATGCCGCCATGGTTTACCCAATGGTGGGCTTGGCTATCCTATGCCGTGTTGCTGTTTTTATTGCTGTATTTGGTTTATGGTTTTTTGCTTCGCAGAAAAATGGCACAAGCAGAAGTCATACGCCTGCAAGACCTGGACTTGGTCAAAACCAGGATTTACACCAATTTGACGCACGAATTCCGCACCCCATTGACGGTAATTTCAGGCATAGCGGATCATATTTTATCACATCCCTCTATTGAAAATTTGAAAGAGGGACTGCCTATGATCAAACGGAATAGCGCGCAGTTGCTGCGGTTGATCAATCAAATGCTGGATCTGTCCAAACTTGAGTCAGGTAGATTGTCCGCAAAAATGATCCATGACAATATCCTGAGTTATCTAAAATACCTGACAGAGTCTTTTCATTCCTTTGCCGATTCCAAGGATATTCGTTTGCACTTACTTCCCGGTTTTGAGGAGTTTTATATGGACTTTGACCCGGAGAAAATTCAGGCCATTTTTTCAAACCTGGTGGGAAATGCTGTAAAATTCACGCCTCCGGGAGGCAATATTTACATTAAAATAGAAAAGATCACCTCTGGAGAACTAGGGGATTGTTTGGAAATCAAAGTGAAGGATACCGGCAAAGGAATTCCTGCGGAGCATTTACCGTATATTTTTGATCGTTTTTATCAGGTGGATAATTCGGCCACCAGGTCGGATGAAGGATCAGGGATTGGTTTGGCACTTACCAAAGAGCTGGTGCAACTGATGTCCGGAACCATCGAAGTCAGCAGTCAGATCGGAAAGGGTTCGGAATTTACACTAAGACTTCCCATTCAAAATGATGCACCTAAAGGAAATGCCGGCGAATTGACCAAAGAATCACCGACAACTTTCACCGATTTGGTGAAGGCATCAGCTTTTGGAGTAGAAGAAGATTACGATGAAAGCCTGCCGTTGGCCTTGCTGGTAGAAGACAATGAAGATGTCTTAAGCTATCTGGAGCTTTGCTTACAGGGCAAATACAGAATCCAAAAAGCCAGAAATGGCCTTCAGGGAATCCAACTCGCCATAGAAATGATTCCGGACATCATCGTGAGTGATGTGATGATGCCCGAGAAGGACGGCTATGAAGTTGTGGAACGGCTAAAAAAAGATGAACGGACCAGCCATATTCCTATCATCCTGCTGACAGCAAAAGCAGATTTGGAATCTCGACTAGAAGGTCTCGAAAGAGGAGCTGATGCGTACCTTTCCAAGCCCTTCGAAAAGAAAGAGCTGGAAGTCCGCCTGCGGAAATTAATTGAAGTAAGGCAAAAGCTGACCGCGCGGTATGCAGCGATTAATCCTGAAGGGAAACCCGAAACTCCAGCTGAAATTCAAGAAGATGCTTTCCTGAGAAAGCTTCGCTCACTTGTGGAGGCCAATTTGGAAAGTGAGGAGTTTGGCATTGGCGAGTTATGCCGGGAACTGGCAGTAAGCCGGACACAGCTTCATCGTAAACTTAAAGCTCTGACCAATAAGTCCACTTCCCAAGTCATCCGGACCATTAGAATGCAGGAAGCCAAGAAACTTTTGCTCAATAAAGATTTGCATATTTCAGAAATCGGCTATGCCGTAGGTTATGGCAATCCCAGCCATTTCACGCAGGAGTTTACCAAAGAATTTGGGGAAGCTCCGAGCTTTTTTAGAAAAGGTT
>DATIAI010000474.1:0-13087 GCA_035458065.1 Algoriphagus sp.
GATTTGCATTCACAGCAAATGGCGCCGCGGCAATTCCTGCGGTTCCAATTCCGATTTTTTGTAAAAAATCACGTCGGTTGTTTTTCATATGATTTCATTTTGATTTTAAAGGCCATCCTCCGAAGACGTTCGGGGCGATAGGGGCAACTCCAATTCTATTGCTTGCGACAAGCTGGATTTTTTAAAGTTCAGGTTTAAAGTCAATTCTATTGTTTCAATCTGAGTGAATAGATAAACAATTCCTAACCGTTCATCCACTTTCTGCTGATTGTCAATAAAAAAGGCCAGATTTTTAGTCCGACCGTTCCTTTTAATTGGTTTCGGTCGAATCCGCCGGAGCTTATTTTGCAGCATCTATTCCCCTCAATGCACTGTGTACTTGGGTTGAGTTTTTTAGAAGGTAAAGTGGTTAGATTTTTAAGGGAATATGAGTCACTTTATTATTTGGAGGATTTTCGAAATGGGTAAATTTTTTGATAGCTAAGATTTCTCCAAATCCACTCCAAGGGCCCGTACTCATAATATTTTAGCCAAATCGGGCTCAGGATCAGTTGAAATATCCACGTGGCAAAAACTACATAAAGCAGTTCGTACCGCTGCAATTTTCCAAAAAGGCCAAACCCTACCCCGGTAAAGACAAAAATGCAGATCACGGAGTGCATGAAATAGTTGGTCAGGGCCATTTTTCCAACTGCAGCAATGCTTTGCTTAAGCCAAATAAATGCGGTGCTTTTACAGAACAGCATGATCAGTCCGACATGGCCCAAGCTCAGAGGTAATCTTCCCAAATCGTAGGTCACATTGGATTCTGCAAAGGACAGGTAAGAAAAGTTGGCGTCCAGGATATTTTTCAGCTCAAAATAATTCACTGTCAGCCCGATCCCATATCCTGCCAAGACCATTCCCCAGTAGATTTTGGAGGGTTTCCGTGCAGAAAGAATTTTGAGTTTGAATAGCCCGATTCCCACCAGCATCATGCTGAGAATGTCCCAGGCATTGTACCTGTAGAACATATACATTTCAAAATCCATGTTGATCGGAGCCCGAAACACAAGGACATCCCAGTACCCTTTTCTGCTGGTTTCGTTTGTTTCCTGGATAAATTCCGGAGACCGCTTTTCCTGGATCTCCTCCCATTCCTTTTGGGACCCCTCCAGTTCTTTGGTAAGGGGTTTTTTCTCGGCTTTGTATGACTCTATTATTTCTAAATCCTCAGTCAGTTTTGCGGCATGTCTGTAGTCGAAATAGTTCCAGACTCCTCCGATAGTAAAAAGAATGGCGGCCATGATGAACAGTTTCTTAGGAGATGTATGTCTGAAAGAATAGACCAAAAAGCCCATAATGGCATAGTCAAACAGAATTTCTCCGGGCCAGAGAAACAAATACCCATGGATAATCCCAAATACCAATAGCCAAAGCAGGCGCCGGAAAAAGATATCCGCAGCCTTGATACCTGCTCCTTTCTTTTCTAAACGATCCAGAAAAATGAACATTCCCACACCAAAAAGGAGTGAGAATAGTCCCCGCATCGTTCCTTCGAAAAGTAGGTTTGTGGTGATCCAGGTATATTTATTCAGTCCGGTATAACCCCCTGAGACCGTTGGATCAATGTATGCTTCGGCAAGTCCAAAGCCATTGATGTTCATCAGAAGTATGCCACACAGGACTATTCCCCTCATTACGTCAAGAGACTCGATTCGCTCATTTTCTTGGAGGGGTTGGAAGACATGAGGTTCGCTTTGAATCATGGAATTTAAAAGTTGCTGTGAACTGGGATTTTACTTAAAAAGGAAATACATGGAATGAATAAAAATCAAAATGTTTGGTGAAGGAATCTAGGAAATTAATTGGTTAAATAGAAGGGCAAAGAATTTGAAATTCAATGATTTATCCAGTTAGGCTATTGGTTTTATTCTTAGAATATTCATGTGATTTGGAATAGTTTACCATTTCATAAAATGGGATTCGATTTTTCAAATTGAAATTCAAATGCTTTAAACTCCATTTTAAAAATTCAACAACTACCACATTTCCTATGTGGCTCAGTGTGGCTCTAAAATTTGAAAACGGGAAGGTCTTTGGTAATGCCGAACACTAGTTGCTGATAACTAAATCCGAGTCTTCGGAAATTTCCGATTAGTTTTATGGATCGGTTTTGCCTTAATTTTGGCTTTCAATTATTCATTTCCAGTATTCGATAGTCCTCAAATGAAAAAATTCCTTACCCTGTTGCTGGTCTTGGTAACTGCCCAGGCGTTTTCCCAAAAAGTAGCAATCCCCGGTTCAGTCAAGAAAGCTATGAATCAAATAGACACCCTGACGATCCGAAACCACATCGCTTACCTGGCCGATGATAAATTAAAAGGCCGAATGCCAGGTACAGAAGGCTACCAAATGGCTGTGGATTATGTAGTGGATCAATTCAAGATGATGGGGGTCCAACCCGGAGGTGATGCAGGAGCATTTACTCAAAAGCTGTTCTTACGAAAGTCGGTGGTGAATAACGCTTCAGCCAAAGCGGTCTTGAAAGACAAAGTTGGGAATGTGGATTCTTTGGTTTTTTCCAAAGACTTTTTACCTATTCCTCATCCTATGTCAGCTATGGCTTCCGGCGAGGGGGCATTGGTATTTGTAGGATATGGAGTGGATATTCCGGGTTTGTATTCGGACTACGAAGGCATAGATGTCAAAGGAAAAGTGGTTGTATTTGTTTCGGGAGTTCCTGATGGAATCCCTGCTTCTACCTTGGTATCGCATTTTTCCAGTCCCGGAAATAAAATGAACACGGCCTTTGCCAAGGGTGCTGTTGGTACAATAATGGTCAACCTGAACTTCTCTTTTCCAAGCTCTGCTCCAGTCCTTCAATCCAACGTGGCTCTTAATCCAGATAAGACCACTGCTTATGGACGGGGCTTCGTCGGTAATTTGGGCTTTGCCCTTAATGGCAGCAAATCATTTCTCACCGGCTTGTTTTTGAATTCCGGCAAAAATCTAAATCAGGTGCTTACTGATATCAAAGCCCGAAAAAATTCTTCTTTTGAATTCCCCTTCCAATTTTCTGCAAGCTATTCTAATGCCCACAGTGAGTTTGAAAGCCACAATGTGGTTGGTTTGATTCCTGGCTCAGATTCCAAGCTTAAAAATGAATACGTGGTTCACTCTGCCCACTTGGATCATGTGGGGATAGGCAGACCTGAAAATGGTGATTCGATCTTCAACGGAGCGCATGACAATGCTTCAGGTGTCGCTTCACTTTTGGAGATTGCCCGGATCTATTCCAAGGGAAATGCTAAACCCAAGCGCTCAGTACTCATCGTTATGTTGACTGCGGAAGAAATGGGCTTGGTGGGCTCCTCCTATTTTGCAGCGAACCCTACTGTTTCAAAAAACGCAATTGTTGCCAATGTAAATACGGATATGCCAACATTGATTGCTCCTTTGCTTTCTGTGGTTCCTTTGGGAGCGGAGCATTCCAGTTTGATTGGAAATGTAAAATTTGCCACGGATTATCTCGGCTTAGTGATAGAGACAGATCCCGAGCCTGAGCAAAACCGGTTTGTAAGAAGTGATCAATACAGCTTTGTAGTCAGCGGAATTCCGGCTCTTCATATCAAATACGGAAACAAAACCAATGTGCCGGGATTTGATTTGGATTCGTTTATCAAAGAGTGGAGAGCGAAATATTACCACCGTGCTGCAGACGGAATGGACGGGATATTCAATTTCGCCGCAGCGAAAACCTATGTGCAGCTTAACTTCCTTATCAGCTATTCCATTGCAAATACGCAGGAAAAGCCGATCTGGAATCCGGGAGATTTGTTTGGATCTGGAAAAAACTAAAAAGAAAGGACCGGGAAGAAAGCACAATTACCTCAAGGAGGCTCTTCCCGGGTTTTAAAAAATTGAATTAATCTCCTCCTTCAGGTTTTCCCATAGTTGCTGCGGTTGCCTGAAGTTCCATCATAGCCATTCTGATCGGAGCATTGTCCCAGTACCCGTGGGATTTCACTATTTTTCCGTCGACAAATTGGCTGGTCATGTGAATTGGTATTTCAAAGGTTTTTCCGTTTGCTGCCAATGTTCCTGTCCAAATACCCCAGTAATTCACCCAGGTTTCCCCTTTGTCATCTATCGCCATTTCCAAATAATCTTCTTCTCTATCGAAGGAATAGGAGGAAAATGCCTCTAATTCCATTTTTTGTTGGGCGATGATTTCCTGAATTGTGGCCGGATTATCCTCGGTGGTATTGAAAAAAATCTGGGCTCCCTCAGCATAATGCGGTAGGTAAGACTCAAAATCTCCACTTTCATAACTACTGATGATGGATTTGAAAGTTTCAATTTCAGCCGACTGCTGCGTATAGCGTTCCTTTACCTCACAACTGGTAATTAAAACAGCCAAAACATAGACAAAGCTTATCTTTTTCATTTTTGAAGTTGTTCAATCCCATCCCGACATTCTACTTAGTCATGAGTTTTTTAGCTTCATCGGCCCGTTCTTGAGAAGTTTCCATACCCATGTCTGCCGCTTTTTGATAGTATTTGGCCGAGTTTTTATAGTCTTTCACATTCAGATAGTATTCCCCCATGCTATCATAAGTATTGGCTTCTTCCGGAAATTTTTTGATGTACTTTTTGAAGGATGCTTTTGCGGCCTTCATATTTCCAGCCTCCATGTTTGCATAGCCCAGCATGTTGTATCCTCCGCCAAATTCGGGGGCAAGTTTTACCAGCATTTCACCGTTTTTGACGGCTTCAGGATAATCCTTCTTGTAGAAGTAATTGACAAAAAGACCGAAATCATACGCCTGAGCGGTATTCGGATAGGCGGTCTGAAGTTCCTTGATCACGCCTGTGATATCCGCTTTTAGGTCAGTGTCCAGCATGAGCAATGCTTTCCTCAAGATTTTTTCGGAATCAGTCAATTTGGTTTCAGATACAGCAAGAGCCTTCTTGATATTTTCCTTGGGAAATCCTGGATCAGTTGCATTTAGACTCCCGATGCCTCGGTGTGCCAACGCCATAAAGAATTCGGGATCACTTTCGATTGCTTTAAGCATTAAATCCCGAAAAGCATCAAAATTGGCGTGTTGGACAGACATGACCGCAGCTTGGTAGTTTTTCTTCGCTTCCTCTGAGGTAGTAGAAACAGGCAGAAAATAATCTTGTGCCTGAAGTGTGTGGAATCCAAAAATGAGGATAGTGAAAAGAATTAGCTTTTTCATAAGAGTATAATTTGATTTATGGCCATACCTGACAGCCTAAGGCATGCTCGGTTTCCTTTGTTTAGATTGATTGATAAAATGATTATTGGGTTGGGCGGCTCATTTCCACGTTTAGTTTGTACTGATAAATCCAGGTGTTTTTTAAGGAGGATCTGAAAAGAGCCTGAAGCGAATCACGTTTTTCTTTTCCATGTTCTTTTTCATAAACATCCCAAGGGCCATCCCTCACCACGTCCATTGCAGCATAATTTTCATAAGGAACCACGATATGATAATTTGGACTCTCCGGGCCCATTGTCAACCAGCTGTACCAATATCCTCTGGAGTCTCCCTCTGCTTTGGCGATGCTTGCGGATAGTTCTCGGAGTGCCGGAAGAAAATGGTAACCATGGCTTTGGGTGAGTTCAAAAAAAGTCACTGAAATTAATTCATTGGTGGTTGGAGTGGCCTTGCTTATAGCCGGGAGGAGTCTTGTGACATGACTGGTTGCCTTCTCGATATGCGGGGTGATCAAGCTGATCGCCAATGCAGCGCAATTTTTTCCAACTGGATCATTTTTGTCCATTTCGGCCCAATTTTGCATGTCAGATACCAATACATAGACATTGCCTTCACCTTGCTGCCTTTGCCAAACTCTCCAGGTCCATTCTCCTTTTGCGGCGATGTAGCATTCTTTCCAGGCTTTGACTCCCTCTTGGAATTGCAATTCATGCCCCTCCTTTAGGGTAAATTCTGTTACAGACATCAGTGGGCCAAGTGGTTCATTTTGAGAGAATGAATTCACACTTGCAGAAAAGATAAAGACAGCTACCAAGGCGGACTTTACCAAAGAATTAAAAAGAGTTTTCATAAGTTTATTGGATTATTTCTTTCCAATTTGAACAGCAGACGGGGGTAATAAAAGGTAGAAAGGACGAAGTAAGTCCTAAATTGTCCCAAATTACCCGAATACTTTTCCGTGTGTACGAACTACAAAAAGTTGATTTTAAAGAGAGTAGATTTTGTTACATTTATAAAATGAAGGGTAGTTGGATTCTTCTTTTTTTTTCAATTTTCAATTTGTCTTATGCGCAGATTGATCAAAAGAATGGATTTTTCCAATATGATGAGGTCTTTGTCCAAACAGACGATTTCGATCAGGATTATTTAAATGTTTTGGAGGAATCTTTAACCCGAATTCATTCCGATTCCATTCTCCGTCTCAGGATTTTTAATGATTTGGGATACTACTATCATACCCGAAACCTCAATAAAGCGCTTGAGTTGATAAGCCAAGGACTTAATGAAGCTATTCAGCTGAACAATACATATTGGCAGGGAAAACTTCTGGTATCTCAAGGGGCAGTTTTGCTTCGGATGGAGGAGCTGGATGCGGCTGAGATGGTGTTGAAAAATGCTCAGACGAAACTCCCCGAAAAAGAATGGTGGCTGCTTTTGACCAATCTGGGATATGTTTATGAAAGACGGGGAAAGTTGGGGGAGGCTTTTGACTATGCTTCCAAAACACTAAAAATCGGAGAAACCTACCAGATCCCGAAAGCAATTGCCATGGCTTATTCGGACATGAGCAATCTATTTTGGAAGCAGGGAAAATTTGAAGTTGGTCTGGAGTATGGACTGAAGTCTATCGCAATTTTTGAAGAAATCGGGATGAATGACCTGGATTATGACTTCACGCTTCATGTGGTTGGAAATAATCTTGTCGAACTCCAAAGGCTCAATGAAGCTCAAAAGTATTTTGAAAAATCTATCCAAATCGGAGAGAAATATGGCTTCTACAACAATCTCAGCGATAGCTACATAGCGCTCTCAGATCTGAATACCCAAAAGGGAAATTTTGAAAAGGCTGTTTCTTCAGGAAGGGAGGCCTTGAAATATGCAGAGCTTTTAGAGAACGGATTTATGATCATGCGCTCTTATCTGGCTCTTGGAAAGGCAGGAAATGCATCTGGAAATTTTGCTGAAGCTGCCGAATTTTTGGAAAAAAGCATTCAGGTAGCAACACCGGATTTTGGAGATAAATATTACCTGAGCCTGGTTTACCTGGAATTGAGCAAGGCACTCGAAGGAAGCCAGCAATTTGCCAAAGCACTTCAGGCCTCAAGGACTTATGATCAACTGAAACAGGAAGTGTTCACGGATCAGGCCTACGAGCAAATCTCATTATTGCAGACCCAAATGGAGCTTACCCAGAAAGAAAGCACCATCAAACTCCAAGAAGCAAAGCTTGCCAAAAACAAAATTATCCAGGCTTTTATCCTGACTTTGTCCGGGATTTTGGTGGTTTTTCTTTTTGTACTTTATCGGATTTTCCTTCGGAAAAAGAAGTATAGCCGGCTTTTGGAGAAGAAGAATATAGAAAAGGAGTTTCTTCTCAAGGAGATCCATCATCGGGTAAAAAACAACCTGGAGACCATCTCCAGCCTGCTTTCCCTTCAGACAGCACAGATTGAAAACAGGGATTTTCAGGCAATCATGGGAGAAACCCAAAACCGTGTTCACAGCATGGGTATGATCCACAGCCGGCTATATCAGGGAGAAAACATGAAGTCGATAGAGATGAAGAATTTTTTTGAAAGCCTCGGCAACTACATCATCGATACCTTCGATGCCTCAGGGAGAATTCGCTTTTTGTCCGACATGGAGCCCCTGGAGCTTGATGTGGATTTTGCTATTCCTATTGGGCTCATCGTCAATGAGTTGATTTCCAATTCTTTAAAATATGCTTTTCCAAAAAATAGCTGTGGCGAAATCGAAGTCAGGCTTTTAGAAAAAGACAGCTATTTACACCTGATAGTCTCAGACAACGGCATAGGCATGCCAGAGAATCCAGAGATATTCGGTTCCGGTTTTGGGAGTAAATTGATCCGGTTGCTGACTAAGCAGCTGGATGGTAAAATGACCCTTTTGAGGCAGAAAGGCACGGAAGTAATTTTTGAATTTCAATTCAACAAAGCCGCCTGATGGAAAAGACCAGAATCCTTATTGTGGAGGATGATATGATCATTGCTGCGAATATCAGCCTGCAGCTTTGCAATCTCGGATACGAGGTGACAGGAATAGAAACCAAAGGCGAGGAAGCGATCCATCATGCCTTGGAAACCAAACCGGATATGATCCTGATGGACATCCAGCTCAAAGGCCAATCCAACGGAATAGATGCTGCAAAAGCAATCCGACGGTATCTCGACATTCCCATCATTTACCTTACAGCTAATGTGGATGATGCTACCTTTCAAAAAGCCAAGGAAACCCATCCTTACGCATTTATCGCAAAGCCATTTACCAACTTAAATCTAGAGCGGACAATCGCGCTGGTAGAGGAAAAAATCAAAGAAAAACGGGAAAATGTATCCGTGGAGGATACCTTCGTGGATTCACAGGACGACCGAATTTTTATCCGTAATCAAAACAAGCTCGTCAAAGTAATGCTGGACGACATTCTCTATGTGGAGGCGGAGCGCAATTACTGCAAAATCACCACTTCCTCCCAGACGTTTTTGATAGTGAGTCCATTGAACAAGCTCTGTGATAAAGTCGACCCTAAGCATTTTGTGAGAATCCACCGATCCTTTGTAGTTAATTTTGTAAAACTGGATGCTGTGGCGGAATCCTATGTGGATGTAAAGGGAAAACTGATTCCCATAGGAAAGCAGTATAAGGAGGACCTACACAAACTGCTGAACAAAGTCTGACGGAATTAACTTGTCCAATCCACCTCACCGACTACGAGTTTGACCCCGCCTGTGGCAAAATTTGATAGATCGGCAGTGGTTGCTGCGCCTTCGGGGGAACCTAAAGCTTTTTGAAATTCTTCCAAACTGGAGAAATACAGTTCAGCCATTCTATAATAGGGAGGGTTGACACCATCAGGCCCGGGAAGGAATTTGGTAGTTTCCGCTTTTATTAAATTTTTGATTTGTTGCACGAGGTTCATATGCGTGCTGAAATAGTAGCTTTCAAATGCGGAGGGATCAACTGGAGGTCCATAGAGAGCTGTTACCTTGATCATGGGATTTTATAGGTTTATAAATAAGCTATTACTTTTTAAATATAAGTTCTCCAACCTCGTGATCCACAGGATCTAAGCTATTAAGATAAAGATAAAGAGCCTCCAGATCTTCATCAGACATTCTCGAAAAAGGGCCCCAATGCATCGGGGAAATCTTGATCAGCCTTCCCTGCCTAAATCTGGCTTTCCATTCTTCGACAGTCTTGAATTTTGAAAGGGCACTGTTTGGATGTGGGGTAATATTTGGGGTTCGTGTCCACAACTCAGGGTCCTCACCTAATGCAAGATGAAGTTCTGGATAAGGCTCAAATTCCGATCCTCCGGAATATTCCGGTGCAACTGCTTCAAAAGTGCTTGGATCAAACTGGGTGTGACACCCTACGCAATTGGCGACATATCGTGCCAGATATTCTCCCCTTTCGATAGTTGCTTCCATTGGAGGAGCGACCGGGGGAGGTGTTGGATTTTCGATTGGATGAAAAGGAGGAGCAAAGACTCGCACCGCCTTACCCATGAAAGACCATTCCGCATTCGGAACTTCATTTTCTATAGGACTCATGCTTCGCAGATAGGATACGACCGCCACAAGATCTTCATCTGCCATGTTCCAAAAAGGCATCAATAAGGATAGAGATGCGATTCCACTGGGCCTGACTGCATGTCGCATCATTCTAAATATCTGTCCATCCGTATACCGCCCGATGCCTGTCACGGGATCAGGAGTTAGATTAGGAGTATAGAGTACCCCCAATTCTCCCAAAGGAAAAGTAACCCCTCCTTTCAAAGGAGTTGGTTTACCTGCATCCGCGGCAATCATATCTTCTATGCTGGACACATGACAATTGGAACAATGGGCAGGTCCGTGTACCAGATACTTCCCTCTTTCTATTACCGCGGAGTCAGTACTTACCTGGAGAGCGGGATAGGGAATATCATAGGTTTTGTCCCAGGACAATTGTACATAAATGACCAAACCTCCAATCAAAACAACGATAAGAGCGAGTATTCCGAAGATGATTTTCTTTGCCATAGGGTTGAGCATTTAGGTTAATGGGTTATTTTCTTATTCCATTGCAGAATGATTTCAGTGATGAAAAGAGGAATGGTCCAAGAGACCCAAATCATTGTTGGGCCTCGTTCGATGAAGGTTCCCATTTCGACCAAAATGGGAGTGCTGTTCAGCCAGCGAAAAAGCACAAAAGCGAAAGTCACTACATAGCTCCTTATCATCCATTCCCTGTGAAGCTGAATTCTCCGGAGTAAAATGAACCGAAAGGCCATCCCTGTAGTGAAGAACCAGGCCATCGCCAAAACCAAGAGAGAAAATGCCCAAGTCCAGTGAATCGCCATTCCGGTAGTCAGTGCCAAAGTTATCGAGCTGATGGTCCCGACAAGAATTCCTGTCAAGTAAAGCCTCCCTATCCATCGGTGCACTCTCACAAACTTGGCTTTCAAACCTGTCCAAAACTGAAACGGTCCCAAGGTCAAGGCTAGTAAACCACCGGAAATGTGACCAATCAAAGGCCACTTCATCCCCCAAAATCTCCCGAAAACCTCCTCTTCAAAGCCAAAGTAGGGCAAGGCATCATTCACGACAAATTTTCCGGCGAAGAGTAGAAGGAAAGCCCAAACAAGTAGAATTAGCCAGGCTCTAGGTTTTTCTGGGACAAGGGTGAGGGTTTTGGCCATCTGTTAATTGATTTACTTAGTTTTCGCTTCATGCAATTTTTTGGTGTCCATAAACTGCTGAAAAGCAACCACTTTTCCGTCTTTTAGCGACCACAGATGAGCTACTTGTGCATCATAATCTTTACCGTTTTTGAATTTGCCGTCATAGCGTAATGTTGCCAATACCTTGTCATTGGACATTTCATGTAGGACAATATCCTTAAGGTTAAAATACTCATGTTCTGCCCCTATTCGGGCAAAAACGCCATTTAGTATAGCATCTGGTCCTACGTATGGACTGCCATCAGCATAAGGACTGCTTTCGGCTGCATTCCAAACTATTTTTGGATCCATACCACTCAGAACTTTGGGGATGTCGCCCTTAGCAAAAGCTTTGTAAAGTCCATCGATAATGGCACTGTTTACGCTTACTATTGAAGAAGTCTTATCAAGGGTTTTCATAATTCACTTTCTGGTTTTGTTTAATAGATTAATTTTCTTTATGCACTTCCAATTCTATTTCGATCAAAAATTCAGGCAGGGCTAAACCTTTGACTTCTAGCCATGATCCGGTCGGAAACTGCTTGGTATAGATGGAATTACGGAAATCGGCATGTTCCAAAAATGCCGGCATGTCTATGGTAAATACATTCTCCACGACCACATCGTCAAAGGTGCATCCAAAGTGCTTCAACACTTTGTCCAAGTCGGAATAGCAATTTTTCATCTGTTGGAGAAAATTACCCACAGCAATTGGAGCTCCTTCATCATCCATGCTGACCGCACCGGATATTTTGATACTGTTGCCGATTTTGACAGCATGGGAATATCCGTAAGCTTTTTCTACTTCAGGTCTTAAGGAGAAATATTCGGGTTTTTCTGAATGCCTAGTCATTTTTGAATTTGTAATATGAAACTTTGGGATAATCCGGCAGCCGATTTACTTACCCCAACCTGAGTTTCATTTTCCAGTTATTTTGTTTACAATTTCACTTCTGTGGACATGGTAATTGGATCCAGTACAGTATGACTGTCTTTTAAATGCTGATTTTTTGGATCGTTAATAATTGCCCCTAATTTTTCGATATCATCGGTATCGATCACTATCAAAATGGAGTTGGGGTCATCAGTATCCTGAAAAGTTCTGAATCCATTGGATGCGGGAGCAAATATCCTTACCCTATCTGCATGGCCTTTGAGCCAAACATTGATATCCCCTACTTTGTGACGGAAAACATACGTTGCCATTTTTATTGGATTTGAAATTTTCGCCTACTCTGTACGGTTTTCGGCATGTCCGTTTCAATCTGGTTTTATTTGATTTTTCATTGAAGAAGGAGGCTATCCTTCATCTTAGGTTTAGGAGGAGAAAAACTGAGGAGGCATTATTGGTATGCCGCATCAGTTTTAGAAATGTGAGAGGAATGACTGATTAGGGATTAATTCTCCTCAGAGTCGTTATTGGCGATATCTCTTATGCAGAGGTATTTTCCATTACGCTTTTCCCAAATAGCCATATACTTACCAGCGGAAACGACCTTGCCGGAAGCATCTTTTCGGGTCATTTTTCCTACTTCAGTGACTGTATTTCCATCACCAAATACATCCAAAACATCATAGGTAACAGTACTTCCAGCGGGTCTTGATGCCATTCCAGCCTCTAGGTCCTTTTGAATCGCAGCCTTTCCTACAGCCATTGGAGTTCCGCTTCCCATACTTATGGCATCGTCACTATAGAAAGCAAGCAAAGCCTGTACATCACCCGCATTATCGGCAGTCGCCCAAGCTGTTTCCAAAGCCTGAATTTCAGCTTTTATAGCTGCCATATCCGGTTCTGGGTTCACCGATGTGGCAATGGGTTCGGGAGCAGCAGCCTCTTTCGGTGCAGGGTTACACCCAATACATAAGAAGAGAGAAACTGCGAGGAAGAAGGCAAATGGGTGAAAATAGTTTTTCGTGATCATTGGTTTGATTGTTTAGTGCTTACTCTGGTCGGTTTTCAGCTTGCCCGTTTCAAATTGGTTTTTATGTTTTCTCACTGAGAAAATGTCTAAGGCTATTTCCATTATTCATATGTCCTAAAACCTTAAGTAACGGTTACCATCCTTTAATCAGAGTTTGAAAATGTCTTAATGACACGATGCGCGTGAAATCGGAAAGGCCATAAGTCTTTAATACAAGC
>DATIAI010000475.1:0-3228 GCA_035458065.1 Algoriphagus sp.
AATCAAAATCAAAGGCTTCTTATTGAATTTCACATTTTGATTATCCGTATTGGCAATGAAGATTTCTTTGCCCAACCCACTGGAAGACTTTTTTAGCCGAATCTGAGGCACGATTTCCTTGATCAGGGATTCTAAATCCGGGAATTCCTCATAGTCCTGAAGGTCATATACTTTGTCAGCCGTAAAAGGCGATTGAAGTTCCACCACCTCTTCTGAGATCTCGAAATGTTCCCGGTAGATTCTTCGATTAATCAAAGATTCAAGTGCTTTTTCTGAAAGGGAATAGGTGAAAACTTTCTGCTGAACGGAACTTGGAAAGCGGGAATCTATCTTGGTGGCCCACTGCTTGTAATCAAACATCGGACTATAATCCTTCAGCATCAGAGGGCTTTCCACCTCTTTGCCCAGCGCAGCTATCAAGTTGGATTCATTGGAATCTGTATTTAGATTTTTCCAATTGGGATGGTTTAAAATCTCCACAAACTCAGCGATTTCAGGTACCTCTTCTTCACTTGCCATGACGAGTCCGGCTTTGATCTGATTTGGAAAACCCACCAAATCGAGACTCATTTCTTCACCGGCTTTTCCTTTGGAACTCACCTGCAACTGACCAATACTTTTGGCTGGTAGTTGCACCTGATAGCTCCAAACCACACGATCTGATCTATCCAAAACTGAGATCTTGAAGGTTTCCAGGTTTTGATAAAGGGTTTTGTTTAAAAACGACTTTTCACTTTTTGCCTGCACCTCTTCCAGGATCATCCAATCAGAATGGGTAATGATTTTGAAATCCTGACCACCCGGATTGGTTTGTGGGTTCAAAGAGAAATCGGATGGATCCCAATGCCATAATTCCGACTGAACTTGAAAAACCTTGTTCCTAAAAACCAACTGATATCCGTCCTCCGGTTTTAATTTCGAAAGCGCCTTTCGCATTGGAGCCACAGCCTCCAACACTTCCAGCGTTTTTCCAGACTGGTCTTGAATCTCTATAACCTCAGTTTGATCCGAGGTATGAAAAATACTGATCGCAGCATTATCAAATGGCACTTGCTCCCAAAACAAGGCAGGCTCTCCAACTGGTTTGGGGAGATTGGGGTTTGCTACCAAAAACTCTTTTTTCGCAACAGGAAAATCCTCAAAATTGGCCATCCATTTAGAATAAACCACAATCGTAAAGACACCTGATTGGCTGGTTTCGGGAATAAACAAATCCCCATAGATCATATCCTGACCTGTTAGGAGCATTTTTTCCTGATGGATCGGCTTTCCCGATGCATCCAATACAGCAATGTAGGCCAGTTTGCTGTAGCGGTAAGTTTCGTGGTTTTTGAGAAGCTTAGCAGCAAACCAGACCCGATCTCCAGCAAGGTAACAGTCCTGGTCGGTGATCAAAATGAAATTTTCCAGCTCAATATTTTTCAAATCGTTCCCCTGTCCAAAGGAAACCGAGTGAACAAGAAGGCTAATCAGGACAAGTAAGATACGTTTGAACTTCATGGTTTGAATGAAGGTGGAACAACCGGTGTAGCATTGGTATAAAACTCATCACATCGGATTTCAACCACAGGGATGGATTCTAAAGTATGATTGAGATTTAAAGATTCACTTCGGATTTGGGTTCTGTAGAGGAGTTTTTCGAAAGCACTTTCCTGATAAAGGAAAAAACCTCCAAGAACAAGCTGGTTTTCATCTCCGCGTTTTTTGATATTTCCCTTGATCCGAAATGGTGCAGGGTCAAAAATACTTCCTGAACTGCGTTGTTGCCGATCCACCTGACTGAGGTATTCAAAACTGGATTTGGTGAGTACTTTGAGTTTAGAACTCACGAGATACCTACCCAGATAACTGAGTGGGATTTCTCCCACAGACAATCCAAAATTATTGCCCCGAAAGGACGAATTGGGAGTCAGATTCATTCCAGCGAAAATATTGGGATCGTTTTCATAGCAGGCACAGGCACAATTATCATTGCTGGAGCTGGTAAAGAGTTCGGTGATCCCGGAGGTTTCGATCATATATCCCAATTCTCCCACTCCCGGGTCCGAGATTTGAGCCTGCACATCGGCAAAAGTTCTGACTTGGAAAAACTGAGTCTGACCCGTGGTAATCATCACTTGCCTTTCCAGTGCTTTTGTAACAATATCTTCAATTTCTACTTTTGGAGGCATGGTTTCCCAAGCGCTTTCAAAAATCTCACCTTCCGAAGTTTTGACAACCAATTTATAGGTTTCACCTTCTTGGGGCTCAAAAGGTTCGGAAGGCCTAAAATCATTGGACTCAGACAGGCTGAAATTTATTTCTTCCCCGTTGGTTTTTTCAACAAATACAGCGTTCACTTGAACAGGTAAAAATGCGGGATTAAGGCTTCCAGAAACATATGGACTGGTTCTGTAAACCTTAACATAAGTGTCTTCAGGAGTATTTCCCATCCAGGCGTCGATCACAATAGCTTGGTTGGATTCTTCTAAAGCCAGGTTGATTTCATCCACACAAGAGGAAATTCCAATTGTTGAACCGAATAAAAACAGGATTTGAAACAGCTTTTTCATCGGATTGAGAAGTTGTAGGTAACGGAAGGGATCATTGTACCAATTACCGCCAAGCGGTAGGATTTCGGTATTCCTAGCTCGGGAGTAGGTTGGAAAAACCATGAGAAGGCATTCCTTCTTCCATATGCATTGTAAACCGAAAAGGTGATGTAGCTTCTGTATATGCTGTTTTTCTTTTGGTAGAAATAATAAGTCATCCCCAAATCCAATCGGTGATAGTCAGGAATCCGAGCCTGGTTTCGCTCCTGATAGTCAATTACAATATCACCTCCGATGTCGTATATGCCGCTTGGCAAAGTAATCGGTCTGCCTGTTCGGTAATTGAAGGTCGCATTGAACGACACCCTCCTGACAGGTTGCCAGGAAGTAACCAAAGTCAAGTCATGCGGCTGATCCCAATTGGCTGGAAAATACTCCCCATTGTTAATAGCCTCACCATACTCTGGCACCACCTTTCGAAGTGTCCGGCTAAAGGTATATGCAATCCAACCATTGAGTTTTCCAGAGTTCTTTTTGATAAGAAATTCAGAGCCATAGGCATAACCTGTACCCATTACCAAATCCGTCTCCAGTGTCGGATTTAAAAATAGTTGAGCTCCATCCCGGTACTCCACGATACTCGGCATATCCTTATAATACACCTCAAGGGAGGTTTCAATTTTGTTTTGATTGAGGT
>DATIAI010000476.1:0-11464 GCA_035458065.1 Algoriphagus sp.
AGCTGAGGCAGCTGCAGCTGGTGCTGAAGGCTCTGTTGCAGGTGCTGAAGTGGTAGCAGGAGCTCCGTCAGTTACTTCGATTTTACAAATGAGTCCTCCAATCTCGAGCACATCACCTTCCTTGGCGACATGTCTCAAAATTCCGGTTGCCTCGGCAGGAAGTTCAAAAGTGGCTTTGTCAGAATCAACCTCTGCGATGATTTCATCCAAGGTTACAAAATCACCGTCTTTTTTAATCCAATTGGCCAAAGTCACTTCAGTGATGGATTCACCAACTGTAGGGACGATCATTTCCTTAACCTCCCCATTTGAGGAAGCTTTGACCGCCGGTGCTGGTGAAGAAGCTTTTGCTTCAGGTGCAGAAGCTGCCGGACTATCTGCATCTTCTATCACGCAGATCAATCCGCCGATTTCGACAGTATCGCCTTCCTGAGCTTTTATTCTAAGGATTCCTGCCGCTTCTGCAGGAAATTCAAAAGTAGCTTTGTCTGATTCCAATTCGCATAGAATTTCATCCAGTTGAACTTGGTCTCCGTCTTTTTTAAACCATTGCCCAACGGTGACTTCAGAGATGGATTCTCCCACAGTGGGTACTTTCATTTCTTTGCTCATGGTTTTATTATTTTCCCTTCTGGTTATTTTGGAAGGATGTTTAAAATGATATTATGTTCAAAAACAACCCCGATTAGATTCGAGGCTTTGATCAAGATTAAAGTTTTAGCGCTTGAGAAACAATGTTTTTCTGCTCTTCCACATGGACTTTGTTGTATCCGGTAGCAGGAGAAGCGCTTGGTTTACGGGCAATCAAACCCATTGGCAGCTCTTTGTAGAGCAATCTCAAAAGGTAATTCCAATAGCCCATGTTTTCTGGTTCTTCTTGTACCCACACCACCTCAGCTCCTTTGTAAGTATTCAAAACTTCCAGGATTTGAGTTTTAGGTAATGGATGAAGCTGCTCTACGCGGACAATCGCCACGTTTTTGATCTTTTCCTTTTCTCTTGCCTCTTCCAGATCGTAATATACTTTCCCCGTACAAAGTACCACTCGTTTTACATCTTTTGCATCAACAGTGGTATCAGGAAGAACTTCTCTGAAATTCCCGGATGTAAACTCAGAAATTGGAGAAACTACTTTAGGATGTCTCAAAAGAGATTTTGGTGACATCACAATACAAGGCTTTCTGAACTCCCATGCCACTTGTCTTCTTAGCAAATGGAAGAAGTTGGACGGTTCAGTTATGTTCGCCACCACCATGTTGTATTCGGCAGAAAGTTGCAAGAATCGCTCAGGACGGGCATTGGAGTGCTCAGGACCCTGACCTTCATATCCATGGGGAAGCAACATGACCAAGCCGTTCATTTTTTGCCATTTGGATTCACCAGAAGAAATGAACTGGTCAATCATAGTTTGAGCGCCATTGGCAAAGTCCCCAAACTGGCCTTCCCATATAGTCAGTGAGTGTGGATTTGCCATCGCATACCCATATTCAAAGCCCAATACTGCGTACTCTGAAAGGAGAGAATTGTAGATGTGGAATTGTCCTTTTCTGTCTTTCATTTCTTTCAGGGAATTGAAAGGCTGATTGGTGTTGGCATCATGAATGACTGCATGTCGGTGGGAAAAAGTACCTCGCTGTACATCCTGACCTGTTAATCTTACAGTCTTTCCTTCCAAAAGCAAAGAACCATAAGCTAGCAATTCTGCAGAAGCCCAGTTCAGTTCTTTGGTTTCAAAGAACATGTCCTTACGCTGCTTCATTTGAGCCTCGATCTGCTTGATCGGTTTGAAGCCTTTAGGGATAAAAGTTATGGCATTCGCCACTTTCTCTATTGCTTCGGAGGTAATGCTTGTGTTTGGAGATTTTTCAAAATCCTCCGGCTTGGATCTTCTGAGGTTTGCCCATTCCCTTTCAAATTTGGTAGCCTGATAAGGAAGCGGTTTTTCCTTTACCATGTTCAGGCGATCCTGAAGCAATTGACGGAATTCCTCATCCATCTGAGCTGCGATCTTGGCATCAAAATCTCCTCTTTCTGTCAGTTTTTTGATGTAAATCTCTCTTGGATTCGGATGCTTGGAAATGATATTGTAAAGCTCAGGCTGTGTGAATTTAGGCTCATCTGACTCGTTATGTCCATGTCTTCTATAACAGACCATGTCCACAAAAATGTCCCTGCTGAACTTTTGACGAAACTCCGCAGCAAGTCTTGAAGCAAAAACAACGGCTTCGGCATTGTCACCATTGACGTGGATTACCGGGGCATCGATGATTTTGGCCACGTCAGTACAGTAAATTGAGGAACGGGCATCGTCAAAATCTGTAGTAAAACCAACCTGATTGTTGATGACAAAATGGATCGTCCCACCGGTGTGATACCCTTTCAAACCTGCCATTTGGGTAACTTCATACACAATCCCCTGGCCAGCAACTGCTGCATCACCATGGATTAGGATGGGAAGAGCTTTCTTGACGTCATTTTTATGGGCATGGTCGATTTTCGCTCTGATAAAACCTTCAACCACAGGATTTACTGCCTCAAGGTGAGAAGGATTAGGAGCAAGTTTCAGGTGTACTTTATCATTATTCGGAGTAATGATGTCTGAGGAATATCCCATGTGATATTTCACATCACCATCCCCCATTGTCAAATCCGGCTTGGCAGTTCCTTCAAATTCTGAGAAAATCTGCTCATAGGTCTTGCCCATGATGTTTGCAAGCACGTTCAAACGCCCACGGTGAGCCATTCCGATCATTACTTCCTCTACACCATGTTGGGCTGCAGTATTAATCACAGCATCAAGAAATGGGATGGTGCTTTCACCGCCTTCAAGGGAAAAACGCTTTTGACCTAGGTATTTTGTGTGAAGGAAATTTTCAAAAACTACTGCCTGGTTTAATTTAAAAAGGATTCGTTTTTTCTCGTCATGAGAAGGATTAAATGCTAAAGCTTCTTTTTCAACCTTGGTTTTGAACCAATCCAGGATATCAACATCGCGGATATACAAATACTCAAAGCCCATTGGGCCTTCATAAATCGTTTTGAGCGCAGAAATAATTTCTGACAAGGATACGCTTCCTATTCCAATCTCATTTCCAGCTTGAAAAACAGTAGCCATGTCATCCTGACTAAGTCCGAAATTTTCCGGATCAATCATTGGTTTCCGGTCTCTTCTTTCCCTAACAGGATTAGTCTTGGATCTCAAGTGCCCCCTGGAACGGTAAGCGTGAATCAATGCCCTTACCTTAATTTCCTTTGGAAGTTGCTCCACATCCATGATGGTTCCGGGAGTACTTTTCCATCCACTTATGCTTGGTGGAGTCGGTTCTGTTTTGATCGAGGGAGTTCCGTTTTCTTCCTGACCATAATTTGTCAAAGCGAAATCAAAACCATCAAAAAATTCCTTCCAGCTTGGGTCTATTGAGGTAGGATCATTTTTATAAGATGCGTAGAGCTCATCAATATACGAGACGTGCGCATTTGCGATAAAGGAGAATTTATCCATGTTGAGTTTTTGAGAACTACGCAAAGCTAAGCCCTGCACCTCGGAATAAAAAACCGCTTATTTGCTTTAACAAATATTAATTTTCTTTTTGAATTAAACAAAAAAAGCAGCGCCTTGTGAGCGCTGCTTTACATTTTAGAAATCCGATTCTCGCTTAGTTAAGAGCTGGCCAAGGTTTGCCCGGATTGGATTTGACCGTCACGGTACCTGTTTCATCGTCTCCGTTGATCCAAGTAAACACAAGGTCTGTTGGGGTAGAACTTATCACTGTCATAGAATAACTCACGCTATACTTGTCAGCTCCGGACATGGATAGGCTATTGCAAGCATCGTTGATTCTGACGGCTCCATTACCCCATGAATCACCGTAGCAATCCCAGAAACCGAATGTAGCATCAGAAACCGCATAGGCTCCCGGTGCGCCGGAAACCGCAGTCCATGTCGTGGTACCGCTGATCGTTCCTGCACAACTTCCATACACAGATTGCATGTCCGATTGTGTAAACTCATAGGTGCCAGCCAAATCTGAAGGACAAACTACACTTACTGCATATTGGAAAGGTGAGGCATAGAATGGAGCACCCGCAACGTTGGTAGTCACATTGTTTGTAGAGAAAGATCTTCCCAATTTATCATTGAGCACCAATCTAAATTCAAACACGTCCCCGCCTTCGATGTCTGCAGAAGTCAATCCAACCGCAGCAATTGCTTCTGCAGCCGTAATAACAAATGAAGTTCTTAGGAATCTTGATTCATCGTTTGGAGCAAAGTCTGACGCTTGAAGTGTTTTGACAAGGACATCACTAGTTGGAGTATATTCCAATCCAACTCCAGGAATCAATCTTCGGTGGCGAACCCGTATTTCTACGTTATCCACTGTAGCACCATCTTCCTTATCAACTGCCTCCAAAGTCAAGGCGAAATTTGACGCCGCCAAATTGAAGAAATTGAAGCTTGTGCTTGTTCTGGTGATTGTTCTCAAATAGGCACCATTGTCGAAAGTACTGTATGGAACGTTTGGTTCCACTGAGTCTCTACAAGAGCTTAGAAATATGAGCGCAATTGCCAATAAGCCGAAACTATATTTTAGCATTTTCATTTTTTCTAAATTTTTTGGTTAATAAATCCAAGGTGATGCAGGATTCTTATCCCAGAACACTTGTACAGCGACATCTGCTTTTTGAACAGCATTCGTGTTGGTCACAATGTAGTTAGTTGGATACAAGAAGGATCTTACAAAAGGTCCAGGATTTGCTTCCAAAGCAGGCTGCATGTTTGATGGCTTGCCCGTTCTACGGTAAAGGTTATATGCCTCATTTCCGTTACCATACAAGGCCAACCAGTACTCTCTTCCGACCAAATCCATCTTGGCATCAGTAGATGCGGCACCATCAAATGCATTGTTCACATATGTTACATAGTTATCTCGCTGCCTTGCATGCTCGTCATTTGACACGAAGCCTGTTATTACAGAAGCTTCAGCGGTAGTCAGTGAAAACGCTCTCACATAATTAATATGCTTTGTGATACCTGAAGCAAGAAGTGCTTTTGGATCGCCTGTAGTACCGAGAGTGAGCGCAGCCTCTGCCAACATAAAGTCAACATAGGCTGGAAGCATGATCGGGTGAATCCCTGCTCCTCTACCTCCAAGTGCCGTATTATTCACCGGCAATCCGGAGTTGTTGTCAAATCGACCCCCAGAAGGATAGACTCCATAGGCAGTTCTCTTCAAACCATCTGGTGGAATTCCGTCCGGATCCAGGTGATCACGACCCCAGTATCCCTTGTTTCCAGCTGGATTACAGTATGGGAATCCACCAACCAAATAGTGCGGAGGCGCAATTTGAGAGATACATTCTTGTTCATCTACACTGGTAGTGTTGGTCAATACCTGACGATACATGTAGTATCTAACCCGAGGATCATCAAATCCTTTGGCTACAGTCAAATGATGCATGTAGTAGGTAGATTGATAATCTCCACCACCTGCGGTATACTGACCGACAAACTTAGGATGTCTTGAATCCGGATCCGCAGCAGTGGTACCAAATCTGAAGACAAATTCATCTCCTACACCCAACATATTGTTCGCTGTTATCAAAGCATTGATTCCAGCGGTAGAGGCAG
This sequence comes from Algoriphagus sp., assembly GCA_035458065.1. Classification (GTDB taxonomy): domain Bacteria; phylum Bacteroidota; class Bacteroidia; order Cytophagales; family Cyclobacteriaceae; genus Algoriphagus. The sequence continues at coordinate 5,630 of DATIAI010000476.1, forward strand.
CCGCATCCACCAACTTGGTGTTTAGAAAATAGCGCAATTTCAGCGTATTTATCAGCTTTATCCAACGGGTATAGTTTCTGGCGTAGTAATAATCGTTGGGAGTTCCCGCACTGTTCGCAGTAAAGTGTGCTGCAGCTTCATCCAATAATGCGAATGCAGCATCATAAACTGATTCTCCAGAGTCGGTCTTAGGAAAAAAGTTCCCAGCTCCTTGAAGTGCTTCAGAATAAGGAACGTCCCCGTAAGTATCCACCAAATCAAACAAGACCATTGCCTTGATTGTCTTAGCAATACCCAAGTGTCTTTGGAAATTAGATGCTTCTGCCAAAGGCTCCAAGAATTGGATATCTGCCAGGATATCTGAATACCCATCCTCCCAAGTTCCATTGGTAGAAACTGCAGTATAGGTATTGATATACAAGGCGGATCCTTGGTTGATTTGTCTGGTCAGGCGGGCGCCTCGATCAGCGACTCCATACCATAGATCCTTATAATCCAATTGGATTCTGTTCAATAGAAAATCCGGTGATGCAGTCTCAGCAGTTACTGCGTTTGGATTGTCCAGTAATTCCTCCAATTTTTCATCGCAGGACGTCGCAAATACCAAGCTGGTTGCAACCGTCAAGCCATATATAAATCTTTTCATTGTCATTTCTATTTAGGGTTAGAAAGTAAGAGTCAACGTTCCACCCACTCTTTTCGAGCTAGGACCAGTCACGAAGTCAAATCCAAGACCGTTACCAACACCAGTTCCCAACACGTCCACATCAAAGTTCATGTTTGGAGGGAAGTTAAGTGCCTCAAACCAAAGGTTGGTACCACTTAGGGCAAATGAAGCTCTCTTGAAAGGAGTCTTTGCCATCAAAGTACTAGGTAACTGATAGGCCAAGGAAACTTCTCTCAATCGGATCATAGAACCGTCAAACATGTTTGGCTCATCTGTCGCACCCTGATATCCTGAGAAGAAGTAGTCAGAGGCAGAGATCTGGTAGTCATTAGGAATGTATTTCGGAGTTCCGTCAGCATTGGTACCGTCCTGTCTTACGCCTGGCATGATGAAGGTAAGCTCTCTGTCAGCTACCGGATCTTTGGTTACACCACGGGCAAGGGTCGCAGTAACGGTATTTGAGTAGACCATACCTTTATGCCTGTATTCCAGCATGAAGTTTAATGTAAGACCCTTATAAGAAAATGAGTTGATCCATGAACCGTTCCATGCCGGATTAGGATCGCCTAATACCACAAAATCTGACGTCGGCTTGTGAACCCCATTAGACAAGATTATTGGTTGTCCGGCAAATTCTTGCCCTTCAGGCACACGGTCAAATCCGATACCTTTGATTATGTTGAATGGCTGACCAGGGATAGCGAAGTTGGCTACATCATTGGAATAACCCGCAATGATCAATTGTTCCAAACCTCCTCCAAGCTCGATCACTTCCGTACGATACTTAGACCAGTTGACAGTAGAATTCCACTCAAATCCGGAAGCAGTAGAGATTGGAGTTACAGTTGCCTGCAATTCAGCCCCTCTTGTTCTGATCTTTCCGATATTAATTGTAGTAGAAGTAAAGCCGGTAGAAGGATCAATTGGAGAATCGGTGATCAAATCCCTGGTGTTTTTTTCATACACGGAGATGTCAAATCTCAATTTGTTGTTGAACATGGCACCTTCGACCCCGAATTCTAATTCTCCATGAAGCTCTGGCTTCAAGTTGGGATTACCCAATGCATTCGACACAGCATGTGTCGTTGTCACCGCTCCGTTGACATCAAATGCTCTTGCAGATTGTGCCAGTACATTTCGGGTACTGTATGGAGAAGGATATCCTGCAGAGGTTCCATATCCCAATCTCAATTTCAAGTCATTCAAGGTTGAAGAGCTCCAGTCAAACGCTGTGGTTGGAATGAAAGAAACAGATGCGCCAGGATACAGGATGCTTCTGTTATCAACTTCTACAGTAGAAGTCCAGTCATTTCTAGCCGACAAGTTTAAGAAAAGGTAGTCGGAGTAGTCAAAGGTCACGTTGGCATAGACACCATATCTTCTTTCTTCCTCGGTGTAATTCAAAGCACCACCGGAATATGCATCAGTATTGGCTGAAGTTTGGAAGTTGTTATGTCTAAATAATCCAAAAGCCAACTGGCCTTGTGATGCTATACCGTTTTGGTCATAAGAATCATAGCGGGAGTTAGCACCAAGCAATGCACTCATCCCGAGTTTGTCAGAAAACTCTTTCTTCCAGTTCAATATCAAATCCTGATTCCAGATGGTATTGTTGATGTTGATCGATCTATAATATCCATTTCTGGTCGCGAGGTTGGCAGTTGCACCACCTTTGTTATATCTCACTTCTTGCAATTCTGAATAGGTATCCAGACCCAATCTATAGGTCAGTGAGAAATTATCACTGATGTCGTAGTTTAGGGAAGTGGAGTTAAAGAATCGCTGAACATCAGAGGTATTGCTGTAATATTTCACTAACCAGTTAGGGTTTGTGATATCGTTACCACCTCGGAAATAAACAGAGCTTTTATCCACCGGGTTTTCAAAAGGAAGATTTTCCAGATCAACGGAACGTGGAGTAAAAAGCACGTGGCCGAATACGGATGGAATATCACTACCTGATCCGGATGAAGCATTCACTGGAGGTGACTGCAAATCTGTGATTGCAAAGGTGAATGAAGAATTCACAGAGAATTTATCCGAAATAGCTGAGTTAAGACCCAAACCAAAGTTGAATTTCTCTAACTCATTACCTGGAACATATCCTTCCTCGTCGGTGTAGCCAAAGCTTGCATTAAAACCAGTACGGTCAGACCCACCAGAAATTTGAACGGATGTATTGGATACTAATCCCTGTCTGAAGAAAATCTCAGAAGGATCTTTGTAAGCCTTATACTCATACTGAACAGGAGTACCTCCAACGATTCCATCTACCCAAAATTCAGGGAATGCATTTCGGATCGCAGCAACTGAAGAAGTCGCATAAGGGTGAGGAATGGTCAACCCCTCATCCATTCTTGGACCGAAGTTAGAGAAGAAGAAGCCTGGCGCCTGCTGGAAACCATTACCATAAATCTGCCCGTAACTTGGCAAAGAAGCCGCCTCGTTGGTAAACAGAGATTGGTTGATGGTCACTTCAGCTGCCTTTCTTTTTGTTGCACCAGACTTGGTAGTGATCAGGATTACCCCGTTTCTACCTTGGTCACCATAAAGTACTGTAGCTGACAAGCCTTTCAGAACAGACATGCTTTCGATGTTGTTTGGATCAATATCCAAGAATCGTGAAGATGTCGCAGCACCACCTGTAGTGAAACCATTCTGAGCGTTGGTGCTGGTGTTGAAAGGAACCCCATCCACTACGAAGAGTGGCTGGTTAGAACCGGTAGCTGAGGAATATCCCCGGATTACCATGTTGGTACCGGATCCAGACATACCGTTGGTAGATGTGATATTCACACCTGGCACTTTGCCCTGAAGTACTCGGGCAACGTCAGCTTCCGGACGATTCTCCAGTTGCGAATTGTCCACTGATGTTACCGCGTAACCCAGCGCTTTCTTTTCTCTTTCGATACCAATCGCTGTTACTACCACTTCGGATAGTTGTGACGCATCGGTCGTCAGAGTGACATTGACTACGGCCCGGTTGCCTATAATCTCTTCCTGGGTCTTAAGACCCACAAAAGAGAAAATCAAGACATCAGATCCCGCTGGTACGTTGATAGAGTAATTACCATCCAAATCGGTGGTCGTCCCTACTGTCGTACCTTTCACGAGAACTGTTGCCCCTGGCAACCCAAGTCCGTCTTCCTCGGAAATTACCGTACCGGTAATTACCCGTTGTTGCGCCGAGACCTCATAGCTGAGGGTCATGGTGAAAAGCGCAACAACAAAGAGTAAAGCTTTTCTCATAAGGTATTTAGTTTAGTTGATTCGTAAATAAAATTTATTCTAGCATAAATTCAAAAGCGGTAAAAAATTCGTTTGGGCGGACAGAAAAGCGAATTATTTGGCGGCAATCGATATTGTTAACATTTATTAACTGAATTGATCAGATTTATTAACATTAGCCAAACAATATTTTGCAAAAACGCTAAAAGAATCAAAAACAAAAATAATTTTCCACTGCAAAAAATATTTTTTCAAGCCTTAAAACCTGCTTTTTTCGGATTTTTAAGAATAAAATATACCCTTTTCCCATTTTTTTTTAATAAAATTTCATTTCTTGAAAAAAATCGAATTCTAAAAATTGAAATATTCAAAAAATCGAAATTTCGTGTTTATTATTTTCAACATTTCCGTCTAATTATTGCAAAAAATAAAAAAACCGGTTCTTTTTTTAACCGGTTTTTCATTTTCAAAAGGAATATCTAAGTGTAAAGGATGCTTCGTCCCACCAAAGCTTTGTGAAGTCAACAAAATTATATGCTGGTTTCCAATCGAAACTCAGATAAATATTTGTATTGTAAAAATTATACTCCAACCCAGCTATAAAATCAATTCCATAAGCTTTATAATCCTCTGTTCCTTTATAGACCCAGGGTGGTTCGGCTTGTGGTTCTTTCCATATCCCATAGTGTCCTCCCCCACCAAGATACCATTCCATGCCTCGGAATTCCCGGATGTCCATGTGAACCTCATAAAGTAGTGCTGCATTCCAGCCTTTCCATCTGTTGAATACCATTAGTTCTACCGCAGAGTTGTCGGTAACAAATCGCTTTACCGATCCGCCAATGGAGGTTCCAGCACGAAACCCTACCATAGTATTATAATATCCCTGTTGGGCTATAGTTTGGGGAATTGATATAAATACCGCCATGGTAAAAGTGGCGAAAAGGAGTAAAAGTGTTTTTTTCAATGGGTGACAGGTTGAATCCTGTCAAAAAGTAAAAACTTTTTCGGGAGTAATACAATAATCTAACCTCACATCATGCGATTCCGGCTGAATTCTTTCCTCAGGTCCATAAAAACTGAGTCCTATCTTGATAACTTCCGGTCTTAATTTACTCAGGAAGGAATCATAGAATCCTTTTCCGAACCCCACCCGATTCCCAACCTGATCATAAGCCAAAAGTGGAACAAATACCACTTCAATTTTATTAGGGGATACCATAATGGACTCCTGAGGAACCGGAATTCCCCACTCATCCAAAAAGAATGCAGCATCCTTTGGCAATTTTAAGGTGTCCAAATCCGTATCTCCTTTATTTACCTGAGAAGTGTACAGGGTTTTGTCCATCTGGTCGAGGGATTCCTTGATATAAAAGGTGTTCACTTCATTGAATTGGTCGATCGGAAAAAATAAATGAAAATGCTGGAAGTGACTTTTGCCTTTTAGCCATTCCAAAAAACGAGCATTAATTTCTTTGGATTTTGCTTCAACTATTGAAGGTTGAAGTTTCTTTCTCAGCTGTCTATAAGCAGATCTGAGTTCTGGTTTGCTTTTCATCAGCATTTAATTTGTTTTTCAATGGCCCGATAGTCTGTCCCAAACCTGTCTAACACCAGGCAGGCTTGTTTCTGTAGAATCCCACAGTTTGCCCCGATAGCAATTTTGGAAACCCTCCGTTTAACATTGTCATTTTGCTCGATTTCATGGGTATTCTAGGACCATCATGTTAAAGTCAAGGGGATCAAAACAAGCCATTAAATCTTCTATCAAAGCAGGATTTGAAAGGTAAAACTGCATTATGTTTACTACTCGTTCCTGAGGACTTCCTCCAGGGGCCGTAAAATCCAAAACAGATTTCGCCCGGTTGATATCCACCTGCAGTCTTCTTTCTTCTGCTTTTCTCAATTTCGCACCCATTTGATCCAGAATCTTCAAGCTG
>DATIAI010000477.1:0-3935 GCA_035458065.1 Algoriphagus sp.
ATTACACGGATTTCAGGGAATGGGAAAAGGAGATGCAAGAGGCGAGAGACAAGAAACAAGACGTTAGAGTAGAGAAGCAGGACGCAAAAATAGAGAAACAGGAAGCAAGAGCAGAGAAGCAAGAGTCCGCTCCAAAAGTGAAAGCTAGCTATAAGCAAAAGCAGGAATTCAAGACTGTGACAGAAACCATGGCTAAGCTCGAGGCTGAGAAGTCCAAATTGTCGGATGAAATATCGGCCGGAACGGCAGATGTCAACCAGTTGATGACCAAATCCAATCGACTTCAAGCTATCGATAAAGAACTCGAAGAATTGGAACTGACTTGGTTGGAATTAAGCGAGTTGGACGGGATTGATTAGTCGGCCACAAAGCTGCTAGAAAGATTATTCCAAATTTAAGAAACCGATAAAAGGAGGGTTTAATGTACCTTAATTTTTTATAGGTTCGTTAAATAGCTTATCTTAAACTGATTAGAATAGGAAATATGGAAACTTTCGTCATCGAGTCTAAAAATCCAGAGGATTCAAAAGCGATTAAGGAATTTTTAAAATCCCTGAATGTCAATTATAAATCAACTAGTTCCATTTCTTTAGAAGCCTTGGAAAGAGCAAATAGAATTGCTGCAGGATATAAGGAAGCTAAACAGATCGAATCGGGAGAGAAAGAAGCCAAAAGCTACTCATCATTCAAAGAATTGATGAATGAGCTTTAAGTTAATTCCTACTTCAAATTTTTTGAAGGAACTTAAAAAGCTTAAAAAGAAATATCCTTCAATTGAATCAGATCTCGAAGTTTTGGGAAATCAACTTTTTAAAAATCCTCATTCGGGAGTCGAGGTTTATAAAAATTGTTTCAAGATCCGTTTTTCAATCAAAAGCAAAGGCAAGGGGAAAAGTGGGGGAGGTAGGTTAATCACTTGGGTGAAAGTGGAAAAAGAGCGGATATACCTTCTCTCAATTTTCGATAAATCTGAAAAGGAAAACGTAACTGACCAATATCTCAAAGCCCTTTTGGAGTCTTTGGAAAGCTGAAGATCCAATTTAAGAATTTGCGTCATTGTGACTTAGATGCTGAAAATCAAACCCTCCCCTTCAAAAAATCCTGTCGTAACTCCTCCGGAAACTTTTCAATGGCATAACGCAAAGCTGTTCGGGGCATCGTCTTGTAATGGGTTTTCAGAAAGTGTAATTCAACTTCAAAATCCAGATTTCCAATTTCCCGAAGCATCCAACCGACTGCCTTATGCATCAGGTCATGAGGATGGTTTTTAAGGCTTTCAGCTAAAGCCAGGGCATCTGCAAACTCATCTCTTTTGATCCAATAAAAGCTACTTACCATCGCAATCCGCTGCCGCCAAAGATCATGTGAACCGGCAAGATGATAGAAAAGGCTTTTTTCCCTCTTAAAGTAATAATGCCCAAGGATGGCATGGCATGAAGTATCCACCAAATCCCAGTTGTTTACCCAGTCCAGATGATGGAGATAAAACTCAACAAGCTCATGTTGATCAGATTCAGATTTGAGCTTTTCATAACGATATACCAGAATCATCAAAGCGGTCAACCGGACTTCATGAAATGGATTTTGAAGCAATTCAGAAACTTCGTCTAGCGAAATCTCCCTATAGCAGGCTTTCGCGATTTTTCGCTGATCAGGCACGATTACCCCTAAGAACTGATCTCCTTCTCCATAACCACCGGGGAAGGCTTTGAAGAATTTTGGTAAAAAGGCAGCTTTCTCAGGAATTGCTTTATCCCTTAAAGATTCAATGATTTGATCGGTCAACAGGCTCATTCCTAAATGTAAAAAAGGTCAGCCATTTGCCGATTTTTTCTTTTAAAAATCAACTCCTCCGAAGTCGTCCCCGCCTTCCCTCCTACTTCCGCGGTCCTCTTTATTTTCTTTGAAACCTCCAAAACGGTAAGTGAAAGAAAGTGTTCCGATTCTCGTTTCTCTTTGGAATGTCCGGGTCTGTGTAAACCTCGGATCTTGGGTTGTAATCCTGAAATTTCTGGTATTGAAAATATCGGTGACATTTAGGCTGACGGTGCCTTTGCCGGAAAGAACCTCACGTTTCATCCCAAGATTGATGCTCCATTGCGGCTCTATCTGACCCTGAGGCTGCACAATCGGACCACGATAATTGCCCTGCAGCTGCATGCTAAACCACTGAGGAATGATAATATTGCTCAATAGTGAAATCGTCCAGCTGAAATTTTCATTGCTGAATCCCTCTTCAATGTTTTCTCCGTTGACTTTGGAGTAAAAGAAATTCCCGGTCAGTGTGGCATCGATATTTTTTGAAACCTGAAACTGATTGATCAACTCAAAGCCAGTACTTGATCGTGTATCCGCATTTTCGCGGGTTTGGACCGCCACGTTGTTGTCGGTCAGATAGGTGATTCGAGTCTCTACATCGGTGGAATACCGGTGGTAAACAGTTGCATTGAGCAGGTAGCGCTCCCAGCCTTTCATATACCCAAACTCATAACTATCGGTGTATTCCGGCTGTAGGTAAGGATTACCAATGCTCACATTATATTGGTCATTGACCCGGTAGATCGGAGCCAGACCCCATATGCCCGGCCGGGAAATTCTCCTGGAATAATTGACGCTTAGCTCATTTTCCTCCCCCAAACTATAGGTCAAATAGGCACTTGGAAAAATATCGAAGTAGTTGTTTGGTATCTCCTGATTGCGTTTTTCAGTTTCCCCGAGTGTTTGGGTGTATTCAGCTCTCAGTCCAAGCTGGTAGCCGATTTTATTTTTTTTGTTTTTGAAAGTGAAATAAGCCGCATAAATATTTTCGGTATAGTCATAGCTTTCTGTCAAGCTATCAACCTCCACCGGCTCAAAATCTGTGGAAAGGTCTCCCTGAGCAAAAACCTGGCTTGAATTCCAGTTGCCAAAAGTCCCTTTAAGTCCGGTTTCAATAGTTCCTCTTTCCCCAACAGGTTTTTCATAATCCAACTGAGTCACATATAGCCCACTGGTCCTTGGTCTATCATTTGTCTGAATAATTCTTTTTGAAGGATCTTCCTCACCGTCTCCGTAATAAAACTGTTGCTCATAATATTCGTCCTGACTCCGCTCGTCTTTGGAATAAGTGAAAGAGGTAAAAAGCTTTTGCCCCAAGGAATCAATCTCCCAGTTGTAAGTCAGCCCACCTTCGTAATTGGATGAAACGCTGTATTCCTCATTCCTTCGGAAAAATGTAGAATCCAGTGTGCCGCCTGAACTGATGTTTCGCTGATTGATATTGGCTAGCTCACTCTCGTCATCAAAATTTCCCTGAAAATAGAGGCCTAAGGTTTTGCCAGGATTTAAAGTAAAATCAACGCCTCCACGCACCAGATGGGTTTTTTCAAACTCCAATCCATCTTGGTCTTGATCCAAAATCGGAGAAAATCCTTCCAAATTGGTAGTGCGTGTTCCTTTACCCGATTCTATTTCTCTTCGATCCTGCCAATTGTAGGAGAAAAAGTAATTCGCCTTTTCCTTTCCATAATTTAAGTTGACGCCTGCCTGATACTTTTCGCGGGTTCCTATGGAGGCATTGAGCTGTCCATTGAAACCTGTTGCTGTATTTTTTCTTAAAATGATGTTAATAATGCCCCCAACACCTGCTGCATCGTATCGGGAAGAGGGATTGGTGATCAGCTCGACTTCCTTGATACTACTTGCAGGAAACTGGGAAAGAATGCTCTCCACATCATCTCCTGACAAATTAGAAGGCCTCCCATTGATGTAAATGAGGATATTCCCGCTGCCTCGCATGCTGATTCCGCCTTCATCATCAACTTGAATTGAAGGCAAAGTTGCAAGAAGTTCGGCAGCGGTGGCGCCTTCGGCTACAATGCTGTTTTCGACATTATAAGTCCGTTTGTCGATGTCAGATTCAAACATCGAAGTCACTCCCTCCACTACTATTTCAT